>DUZC01000047.1 GCA_013349735.1 Rhodospirillaceae bacterium | reverse complement strand
GGGACACGCCTTCTTTAAGCAAGGTTTCGGCTTTTTCTGACCTGGCCATTCGCCCATTAACCTCACCAAGCACCAGCAGGGCTTCTGAGCGCCAAGAGGCCGGCGGAGCAGACGACGCGGCAAGGATTTCTAACGCGCGGGTGGATGCAACCTCGGCGGCAAGCAGGTCATTCATCTGCAGGCTGGCTTGCGCCTCGATCAACAAGCTGTGGGCCAATTCGCCGCGCGCCAACACCCCGTTGACCACAGTGCTTTTCCCCGAGGCCGAACCGGCTAAGGTCTGCCGCATTTCCATCGCCGTCCGGGCGAAATCCCGCGCCTGACTAAAATGGTGCTGATTCATCGCATCGATGGCCCGGTAGGCGATCAATCTCGGCTTATCAAAGGGGTCGGTCGAGTGGTTGACCAGCCATTCGGCTTCGGCGAAAAGAGCGCGCGCTTCCCTAAAACGCCCTTGATTGCTGACTTCCATGGCCAAGGGCATCAGAATGTCAGCAAGGGCCGGATCATCGGCCGGAGACTGTAAAAGTTTGATTTCCAGTGCCCGGCGATAGGCAATCTCCGCCTCGGCATGGCGGCCGAAGCTGTTCCATTGGCGAGCCAGCCGAGCCAAGCTGTCAAGCGCCGCCGGATCCGGCTCCGCCGCAGCAAAGGCTGCAGAAAGAACCGAAAAAACCAGGCCTAAAGCAATGACAGGCTGTGCTATCCACCGCATCTTGATTGCCCCCCGCAATTAAGGCTAACAAAAAAACCAAGGGAATCAATATGGAAAGGTTTAAATCCCAGGCAACAAGCTCATATTAACAAGACCTGAATTTTCGTACCAACCAGGCGCATAATTGCGGCGCCGATCACCTTTCCGATAGTATCAAGGTATGGAGCCCCTTATGGCCACTTGGACCGGATCTGGATTGCTGCTGGTGGGCCATGGCTCAAACCGCTGGAAATCCGGTCAAGACGTCACGATCCGACTGGCCGAAGCCATTAAACAGCAGGGCTTGTTTGACGAGGTCGTCCCCTGTTTCTGCAAGGTCGAGCCCTTTGCTTCGCTAAAGCTTATAGGCAGCCAGCGCGTTTACGTCGTTCCCAATTTCGCCGGCGTCGGCCGCTTTACCCGGTCAATTTTGCCCGAAGCACTTGGCATAACGGGGCCGCTGACCACAGTTGATGGACGGAACATTATCTATTGTGAGCCGGTGGGCTGTCATCCAGCCATCCCCTATCTGTTGTGCAAGCGGGCCTTGGCCCTTTGTCGGCAACAGCATCTCAAACCTTCGTCGGTGGCGTTGCTGGTGGTTGGCCATGGATCCCGCACCGGCCAGGCCAGCCAGACCCCCCTGCAAGTTGCGGCGAGCATCGCCCAGGCCTCAATCTTTGCGGAAGTCGTCCCGGTCTTTATCGAACAAGAGCCCAATGTCCGCCGCTGGCCCGAGTTGGTCTTGGCCAGCCATGTCCTGGTGGCGCCTTTGTTGATCTCGGAAGGCAGCCATGCCCGCGAGGATCTGCCCCCCTTATTCGGTTTAGCCGGCGTCGGAGCAGGCCAGATTTCCGGGCGGAACACCTGGCTGATGCCCGGCATCGGCAGCGACCCTGACGTCATCGCCATGATCCTTGACCAGGTGCGGGAAAGCGACCGACTTTTGACATCGCTTGATGCATTGGCGCCCCCCGGATGATAGGACTGTCCGGCACGCCCAGTACAAAGAGACTGCCTTGAAATTCGCCCTGTTGGTATTGAAAGCGCCCTT
This sequence comes from Rhodospirillaceae bacterium, assembly GCA_013349735.1. Lineage (GTDB taxonomy): Bacteria > Pseudomonadota > Alphaproteobacteria > Rhodospirillales > Magnetospirillaceae > DUZF01. The sequence continues at coordinate 9,679 of DUZC01000047.1, read as the reverse complement.
TCAGCATCAGGCTTCGGCCTCAGCGTTGGCCTTCGCCCGCGCCAGCCTGGATCAGGGCCATCAGTTGGTCCGCGTGTTTTTTTATGAAGAGGGCGTGCAAAACGCCAATCGACTTGCGGCCCCTTCGGCCCCGGACACCAATCTTGTTCACTTATGGTCCAACTTGGCCAGCGAACAAGGCGTGGATCTGGTGGTCTGCGCCTCCGCCGGACTGCGCCGCGGATTGCGCGAGGCCAATCTGGCGCCGGGTTTCCGGATTTCCGGACTTGGGCAACTGATCGAAGCGACGATCATCGCCGATCGGTTGGTAACCTTTGGTGGTTAGAGGGTAAGGATGTCTGCCAAGCGCATTATGTTCGTCCTTCGCAACGGCAAGACCGCGGGACCTTCCACGGATGAGAGGATAGAAGTCGCAATGATGGCGCAGGCCTTCGACCAGGAGGTCCATCTTGCCTATCTGGATGATGGCGTTTTTACGCTGGCCGCTGGACCGGATGACCTGGCTGCTTTGCTGGCAAAGATCGAGGAAAGCGATATCAGCCATATCTGGGTCGAACAGCAGTCTCTGGCCGAGCGCGGGCTGGCTGACTTGGTTTTGCCTGATTTATTTGCTGTTTTGGACCGGCACCAGATTATTGAGTTGATGGGGCAAATGCATATGGTGATCCCGGGATGAACAAGCCGCTGCCTGCTTTACATATTGTCAACAAGTCACCCTTTGCCGCATCCAGTCTTGAACAATGCCTGCAGCGGCTTGCCGTCGGGGACAGTCTTTTGCTAATCGAAGACGCGGTTTACGCGGCCATAACCGAAGAAATCTGGGACGGTTTGCGCACACAGCCTAACAAGCCAGCCCGGATCCTTGCGCTTTCGCCGGACCTGTGCCAACGCGGACTGGCCGACAAATCCCTGGCCGAGGGCATCGAACAGGTCGACTATGCCGGCTTCGTCGAATTGGTGACCACCCACAACCCTATCCATTCATGGTAGTAAACGACATGGACGAGCATCCTTTCGCCCCCTTCATCCGCATTCTTGGCAAAGGACCAAGGCTTAGCCGCTCGCTGACTAGGCAAGAAGCCGCCGATGCCGCGACGATGGTGCTGGCCCGGAAAGTTGAGCCCCAACAATTGGGTGCCTTTCTTTGTCTATTGCGGGTACGGACCGAAACCCCGGCGGAGATCGCTGGATTCGCCCAGGCCATACAGAAAAGCCTCTCTTTGCCCGTGCAAAAACCGACCATCGAACTTGACTGGCCCTCCTACGCTGGCAAAAGCCGCAGGCTCCCTTTGTTCATTTTGGCGGCCCTGCTGCTGGCGGAAAACGGCATTTCCATCCTTATGCATGGAGCGGAGCCGCACACGCAGGGCCGCCTTTACACTGAAGCGGCGCTATCCGCCCTCGGCATCGCCCCGGCCTCGAGCGTCAACGAGGCCATCACCCAGATCAAGACCCGAAACTTTGCCTATCTTCCGCTGAAAACGCTGAACCCGCTTTTAGAAGAAATCATGGGACTGAAAACCTTGCTTGGCTTGCGGTCACCCTTACATTCCGTTTTGCGCAATTTGAACCCTTTGCAGGCCAAGGCATCCTTGATGAGCGTCTTTCATCCCAATTACCGGGCCCTTCATTGCGAAGCCGGACAATTAATGGGCCAGGGCAACCTCGCTTGTTTCAAAGGTGATGGGGGCGAAGCGGAGCGGCGCGTTGAAAAGCCTTGTCTGGTCGAGGGACTCCGCGATGGCCAAGCTTTCCGTGAAGAATGGCCGGCCTTGCTCGATGCGGCTCCGATGGCCGAAACGGATCTCGACCCCGGCCAGTTGGCCCGCATTTGGCAAGGCGAGATCTGCGACCCCTATGGAGAGGCCGTCATCGCCGCCACGGCCGCTGTGGCCCTCCATCTGGTCGGACGAAGTTCGTCCATCGGGGATGCCGATGCTTTGGCAAAAAGAATGTGGCAAGACCGAAAAGCAACAGCATTGCTTGCGAAATCCCAGCGCCCTGCTATCTATTGAATCACGCTGCCGCACCGAGACAAATTTTCCATGATAAAAATTGAACATTTAAGCCACGTCTATCCGGGGACGCGTAAAACACCGTCGCGGATGGCAATTTCCGACCTCAGCCTTTCGATTGGCAAAGGCGAGTTTTTTATCCTTTCCGGTCCGAACGGTAGCGGAAAATCGACCTTATTCCGCATCCTCTGCGGCATGACTCTGCCTTCGGCCGGAAGCATCCGTATCGATGGGCATGACCTGCTGAAGAACCCAGCCCAAGCCCGTTCGTTGATGTCTGTGGTGTTTCAGAGCCCCGCCGTCGACAAACATCTGACTGTGGCCGAGAATCTTCGCCTGCATGGCGATCTTTACGGTCTTAACGGCAAGGATTTGCAGGACCGTCTGGCCGAAGCAATCGCCTGGACCAATATCAAGGATCGTCTGAACGAAAAAGTAGACACCTTATCCGGTGGATTGGCCCGTCAAGTGGAACTGGCCAAATGTCTGCTGACCCGCCCGGCCCTTCTTCTGCTGGACGAACCCACCACCGGGCTTGACCCGGCCAGCCGTCGCGATTTTGTCGCCACCCTGCGCTCGCTTCAACAACAGCGTCAAATGACCGTCTTGATGACCAGCCATGTTTTCTCTGAAGCCGAAGATGTCGATCATGTCGCCATCATGAAATCCGGCCTATTGCTGGCCGTCGATACGCCGCAGGCGCTGCGCGCAGGCCTAGGGCGGGAAATGGTCGTCGTGCAAAGCCGCAACGCGGCCGCCCTGGAACTAAGGATCCAGGCCGATACCGGCCTGCATACCAGGCGCCACGGCGACGAAATCCGGCTTCCGGAAACCGAGAACGGCGCAGGCCTGCCGATCCTCGAACGTCTGCTGGAACGTTATCGCGGCGATATCGACAGCATATCCATCAAGCAACCGGGGCTCGAAGATGTTTTCATTCATCTGACCGGCAAGACCGCTCAGGAAATTGAAAACGAAAGCAACGAAGGGACAAGCAAATGATGCAGGTCGTATTCGCTTTGGCCCGACGCGAATTTGTTCGCTTTGTCCGGCAACCGCAACGGGTGATCGGCTCGGTTGCGCAACCCCTTCTTTTCTGGCTTTTTCTTGGGTCTGGGTTCAGTTCGTCTTTCCGCGCCCCTGGCATGGAAAATGTTAGCTATCTGGAATATTTTTATCCTGGTGTCATGTTGATGATGATGCTGTTCGCCAGCATCTTTTCCTCTATCACTATTATTGAAGATCGCGATGCCGGCTTTTTACAAAGTGTGCTGGTTGCTCCGGTTTCACGCATGGCCATCGTGTTGGGCAAAGTCCTGGGCGGTACCGCCATTGCCATGGTGCAAACCTTGATTTTCACATTGGCCGCCCCCTTTCTGGGTTTATCCTTGGGATTGGTGCCTTTGGTCATGCTGGTCGCGGCCTATTTGCTTACCAGCATCGGCTTTGCCGCGATGGGCTTCTTTTTTGCCTGGGGCATGCGCTCAACCGCAGGATTTCATGCCATTATGATGGTGTTCCTAATGCCGCTATGGATGCTGTCCGGGGCCTTATTCCCGATTGAACAGGCGCCGGGCTGGCTCCATCTGGTCATGTCCGTCAACCCGGTCGCCCATGCGCTGGTGCTTCTGCGTGACCCCTTTTATATGACCCCGCACCAGATGTTGGCGGACGGTCGCTATCTTTTGGCCTTGGCGGTCACAATGGCTTGGGCGGTGGCCAGCTTGCTGGGATCCATGGCCCGGGTCGAAAAACGCGAGAAGGGAATCGGGCTTGCCGGTTAACTTCCTACGCCCACATCGACCAGGACAGAAATAAACAGACCGACCAAATAAATCATTGATTCAAAAAAGTTTTTACGGGCAAGCTCGGGGCCGGGCCTGCCCATCAGGAGCCAGTTGCTCCAAAGAAAATGTAGGCCGAGCAGCGTTGCGCCAAGCCCATAGATCCAGCCCAAACGGCCAAAGAGCAAGGGCAACCAGGACGACGCCACCAGCAGCAGGCTATTCAAAAAAATGATCTGTGCCGTGCGTTTGTCGCCGACCAGAACCGGCAGCATCGGGATTCCCGCCAACGCATAGTCATCCTTCAACAGGATGGCTAAGCTCCAGAAGTGGCTGGGCGTCCACAGGAATAATGTGATGGATAACAAGAAAGGAAGCAACCAGCGGCCCGGGTCAACCGCGGCACCGCCCGCCAGGACGGCAAAGCTTCCCGCGGCACCGCCGATGACGATGTTCATCCAGGTTTTTCGCTTCAACCAGACAGTATAAACAATGCCATAGCAAAAACTGCCGAGGAAAAGATGCATTGCCACCACCGGATTGAAACAATAGGTCGCCAGGCCGCATCCGGCCACCAGAAGGAAAAAAGCCAGCCAGAGTATATGGCCGGGGACCGGCAACTGGCTCAGAGCCAGCGGGCGCCGACAGGTCCGTTTCATCAGCCGGTCAATATCGCGGTCGTAAAAATGGTTAAAGACTGACGAGCTGGACGAACCCAACAGCATGGCCAGCGACAACAAAGCCAACTGACCGGGATAAACATGATCGGCGACCGCAACATAGCCCATGACCGCCATCAAAGCGACCATCACCCCGATCCGCAGCTTAAGCAATTCGACGTAAGACCGGGCTGTCATCCCGAACACACTCCCCAGAACGGGCATTTTTCGCCCGTTAATTACGTTGTTGGCTGATAGACATGGTAGAGCAAAAGGTAAACAGCAATGCCGGTCAATGAAACATAGAGCCAGATCGGAGCGGTCCAGCGGGCCAAACGCCGGTGCTCCGTGATCTCAGCACGCCGTCCACGGCGAAAAGTCACAACGATCATCGGCGCCACCAGGGCGGCCAAAGCCACATGCGAGATCAGCATCGCAAAATAAATCGGCCGAACCATTCCCTGTCCCGGGAACACAAAGACCGGCGCGGAAAAATGATGCGCCAGATAGGCAACCAAAAACAGCGCCGAAACCATAACCGCCGCCGTCATGACTTTTTTATGCAAGGCAACCCGGCCCTGGCGGATCAAAACAACGCCCACAGCCAGGAGCAGCCCGGCCAGTGCATTCAATGCCGCCGTCAGATGGGGCAGAATTTCAGTCATCGTCTAAAATCCGCCGATCCAACGCAGCGTAATCCCCGCGTAAAGCAGAACGGCAATGATACCGAGAAGCCCGGCCAGAAGCCGGTTCCGCCGCATCATTGTCCCAACATTGCCTGGCTCCATCGCCCTGTCGTCCTTATCCATCAAATTGCACCGGATGCCGCAGGCCAGCTTAAGCCCGGCTCCTGCTATTGGGAATAAATTGCAGAGTTCGCTATCTTTGTCGCCAGCAAAAAGGCAAAATGATGCAGAGAATAACGGTCTAACGTGGTGAACAGATGAGTCAATTGGTCAGCAGCTCCTTCCTGGGGCTTAATTTGCAGCATTTTCCTGTCCGTCGCCTCAGCGCAGACGATCCGGGGCGATGGCTTGCAGCCGGCTGGAAGGACTTTCGTCGTGCCCCAACCCTTTCCCTGCTCTATGGAGGCGGCTTGGTTCTAATCGGCTATCTGGTCGTGCTGGCCCTTCTGGCCCTGGAAATGGAAAGCCTGTTACCGGTGACCACGGCCGGATTCTTTCTCATTGCACCAATTCTTGCGATCGGTCTTTACGACGTTTCGCGCCGCCATCAGACCGGCGAGCCAGCCAGCCTGATGCTGGCCCTGACCGCCTGGCAACGCAACCCACCCGGCATTGCCACGATGGGGCTGGTGCTGATGCTGTCGGTCGCGGCCTGGATGCAAATTGCCATCCTGATTTTCATGGGTTTTTACCATTCGGCTCCACCACCGATGGATGACTTCATCCATGGTGTTCTGATGTCACCGCAACTGATTCCCTTTCTGCTGGTGGGCAGCGCCACCGGCTATGTGCTGGGATCTTTCGTTTTTGCCCTCTCGGCCATTTCAATCCCGATGCTGCTGGATCGAGACATTGCCGTGGGAACAGCGATCTGCACCAGTATCGCCGCCGTACAAAAAAATTGGGACGTGATGTTTGCCTGGGCGGCCACCATCGTCTTTCTGGTGGCTATGGGAATGGCCACGATGTTTGTCGGTCTGGTGATTACCCTGCCTCTGGTCGCTTATGGCTCCTGGCATGCCTACCGGGCCAGCGTTGAATAGAGTTTAAATCGAAAGCCGATTCCGGATGATGGTACGAAAGACCCCGTCAGCATCGGCCTGCGCCTCAACCAATTCACAACCGGTTTGCTGACAGAAGGCGCGAAAATCGCGGACAGACGCCGGATCGGTGGCCAGAACGGTCACCAGCCCCCCGGGGCCAACGACTTTCAGCGCTTTCTTGGCACGCAGGACCGGCAGCGGACAAAGGAGTCCCCGCGCATCCACCAGAACATCGGGCATCAACTCACCTTGTCTTGAGTCTCGACGGTTGGCCGGCGGGGCCTGGTTGGCTCAGCCTCTTCGGGTTCGGACAAGGAAAGCCCAAAGGGCAGACGGGTCTTGGGATCCCCTTTAGCCCCATCCAATTGTCCGGAATTCAGCCCGACCACCGCTGCCAAATCGGCCCCGGTCAGGTCGGCGCCCAGCAAAATCGCTCCGGCAAGGTCCGCATCACCGAATTTTGCACCGGAAAGATCGGCACCGGCAAGGTCGGCCCCTTTAAGATTAGCGCCTTCCAATGAGCAACCGTTGAGCCGGGCCCGACGGAACCGCCCGACCGCCAGATTGGCGCCTGATAGCTTGGCGCCCAACAATTCCGCCTCTCGCAGATCTGCGCCATGCAGTTGCGCGCCGGACAGGTCAGCACCGGACAGATCGGCCTGACGCAAATCGGCCGATGTCAGCTGTGCGTTAGCCAGATCTCGGCCGGAAAGATCGGCACCATGCAAGATGGCTCGCTTCCCCTCTTTCCCACGGCTGGAAACCCATATTTCGTGGGCTGCCAAATGCTCATCAAGCGAAATGACGGGCGTTTTGGCTGTGACAGCGGGAGGCGCCGGTGGTGGCGGCGGATCCTTTTTTTTAGCTTTGGGTGATGCGGCCGACGTTTCGACAGGGCGTTGGACCTTTGCCCCCTCGTCAAAATCAAAATCCAGCTTCTTTTTGGCTTTCACCGGCTCATCGATGACGGTTTCCAGACCACTGTCGCCAGGCTTCGCTTCCACAGCGATTGCGCTGGCGACCTCAAACCCAACATCTCCAGAGCGCTTGGCCGTTGGTTCGGCCGTTTCAATCCCGCCGCCCCTCATCCCAGAGGAGCCAACGGCACCGCTATCCGCCGTACCAACCGAGCCGCCGCCCAAACGATGCCCCGATCCCGATGCAGCCTCTGACACCAGGCCACCCGCCTTGCCGGTCTGGACCGCCAAGGGCGTTTTAGCCGGACCGGCGGCAGGGGTTTCACTATGCTGGAGAACGGGACGTCCCGTAGAGGGCAGGACCGTCGGTGTCTTTGGCACCGCTGTCGCCTGAGTCTCCAAAGCTGGATCTGGCTTTTTGGCGGCCGGTCCAGCCGGCAAAGGGCCCAGCAATTTGGGACGGGCGATGGTCTCGGCCACCAGCCGCAGCATGGCATCGCCTGAGAACGGCTTTTTCAGAACGCCATGAATGCCAATGCCCAGGGCTCTTTGCAGACGGCTTGCCTGCAAGGATTGCAAGACGACGATCACCGGTATGGCCGGATTTGGACTGCGGGCTGGATTGCGCAGGGCCTGGATAAACAGCAGACCATCGAGGTCATCGTCCGCCAGCTCGACCAAGGCAACATCGACATGATATTTGCCAAGCAGGCCCATCGCCTCTTCCGAGTTAGCGAGGCTAAAGGCATCCCGAACCGAAAGGCGTTTGAAAATGCCGCGGGTCCAGAAGCGAAACTGATCGTCGCGGTCGACAATCAATACGCGCCGACGGGTCCAATCATATGCCACGTTGTCCGTTCAAAAATAATAACAGGTGGGGCAGACTAAATGGATTGTGAACCCATTGCAATAAAAGCCGCTCTATTCCAAGCTGACGGTCGGCGCGAATTTATAGCCGTAACCATGACTGGTTATAATAATCGTCGGCGATTTTGGATCGGCCTCCATTTTCCGGCGCAAGCGACTGACCAGAACATCAATGGTGCGATCAACCGGAGTCCAGAACTGACTGCCGATTGCGTCAAGCAACTGATCCCGCGAGAGAACCCGCCCAGCGCTATTGACCAGGGCGGTCAACAGGTCAAACTCGGCCCGGGTCAAATTAACGTCATGCCCCTGCGCATTGGTTAAACTGCGTTTGGCCAGATCCATCGCCCAACCCTCGAAATGGCGGATTTCTCGCCCGGCTTCGCCGCGACGTCCGCCGCGGGCCGGGGTTAGACGACGCAACAGATTTTTTACCCTGGCGATAAGTTCTCGCGGAAAGAAGGGCTTGGTCACATAATCATCGGCACCCATCTCCAGGCCGACAACACGATCCACATCTTCTTTGCGCGAAGTCAGGATGATGATGCCCACATCGGATTTGGCCCGCAATTCGCGAGCAATAAATAAGCCGTCTTCATCCGGCAAATTCAAATCCAGAAGAATAAGATCAAAACTATACTGTGTAATAAGCTCTAAGGCCTGAGCACCGAGTTCAGCTGGTGTAACCCGATACCCCTCGGCTTCAAGCAATGAAGCAAGCAACGCCCGGGTCGCTGGTTCATCTTCCAGCACCAAAATATGGTAGTCCCTGGCCATCCCCAGCCCCCCAAAAGACACATGTGATTACTAAAGGTTTTCTAATATAGGACTATGGCATCACAAAACCGCTAATGCAACACCTGCAACATACTATCAGAACATGAAAATGCAGATAGTCTTTTGTTACTCTTACGTTACAGATTGTAATATTGGAATAATTCTACTGAACCCCAAGTCTTAATAAAGAAAACGCGCGCGGATCGTTCCATCTAAAGCCTGCAGTTCAGAGATCATCTCTGATTCATCGACCTTACCGTCCACATCGACGACGACGTAACCAAACTCAGCATCCGTCTGCAAATACTGAGCAGAAATATTAAGATTGCGCGACGAAAAGACTTCGTTGATTCGCCTTAACATTCCAGGAATGTTCGCATGGATATGGAGGAACCTGGTTCCCCCAGCCTTGACCGGCAATGAGACTTCGACAAAGTTCACGGACCCCACGGTGGAGCCATTGTCCGAGTATTTAATAAGTTTCTCGGCGACTTCCAAACCGATATTCGCCTGCGCTTCCTGGGTAGACCCACCAATATGCGGGGTCAAAATGACATTCGGCCGGCCCCGCAACGGCGAAATAAATTCGTCGTCATTACCCGCCGGTTCGCTGGGAAACACATCAATGGCTGCACCCAATAGCTGTTTGCTGTCTAACGCCGCCACCAAGGCCTCGATATCGACCACATTGCCGCGCGAGGCATTGATCAGATAGCTGCCCTTTTTCATGGCCATAAACTCTGCCTTGCCGATCATGTTGCGAGTCTGCGGCGTTGCCGGCACATGCAAAGTTACCAAGTCAGACTGACCGAGCAGTTCCTGCAAACTGGCAGCAGGTTGGGCATTTCCGATCGCCAATTTTTTCTCGATGTCGAAAAAGCGGACAATCATGCCCATGGCTTCGGCCATAATCGAGAGTTGCGAGCCGATA
>DUZC01000046.1 GCA_013349735.1 Rhodospirillaceae bacterium | reverse complement strand
TCGGAGATGCGTTCCTCGAGCGGACATCCGGCTTGCACCGTGCCCAGAGCATTCTTGGCAAAACCGCCGCTGGCTTTATCGCGCGCCCCTTTCGAGCAACTGTCCTTGCCCTGGTGATGGCACAGAATGCAGTAATGAATCTCGTCCAAGGCGCCGGCAAGGTCACAGCCGGGGTCGGTCAGAGCGAAGCCTTCACGGCGGCGCAGCCGCTCGGGTGGATAATCGAAAAAGCTAAGCCCGTTTTCGGCGACAACCCGCTGGCCCACCAGCTGCAGCGGATCATGCTTGGCCGGGGCCTTGAACAAATGGCCATCCTGGTGGCGCTTGCGGCCCGCACTGGACATCAGGGCCCAGGCGGCATAGCGGGCCGCCAGGGTCAGGGCGGCGCCGTTTGCGGGTTCATCATCGAGCCAGCGCATGACCTGACGGGCAAAGGTCAACTCATCCCAGGATGGACCCAAGAGCGTTGACAGGTCCCGGGCCAAAGCCTCGCCGTCCACCGCTTCCGCCTCGTCGGCACGCAGGGCTTTCATGGCCCTGCGCTGCACGAACAAACGTTTGCAGGCCCAAAGCGGTGCCAGCGCGTCCTGACGGCTGGCCAGCGTCTGCATTTCGCCGCGCAGATTGAACAGGGCCGCCATAAAATCGTCGAGATGGGGCGCCAAGGCGATCAGCAAGTCCGCCTGATCGCGGGACTTTTCCGGGGGATTGGCGCGGGCTTCGGCCAAGCGTGCCGCCAAGCCGGGATCGGCATCCCGCACTTGGTCAAGAAACAGCCTGTCTAATTTGCTCAGGCCTTCGCTTTGATAAAGTTCGGCGAAGGAAAAGAAAAAACCGAGCGTCGGCTCGGTTGTGGTCACACCCATACCCGTCTCCGTCATCTTACGGCAAGAACGCCCTTTGACCTAACCCAAGCCGTCGTTTCAAGCAACGATTTGATCACAGGCCCTTCTTTTCCAGCCAGGCGATGATGGTGTCGGCGCTGGGTTGCCACCACAGCGGATCAATCATCAGGCCATGCGGGGCACCCTTCAGGATCTCAAGATCGGCGCCAAAAAAAGTGGCGGTTTCCCGGAAGGCCGAATTGGGCAGGAAGATGTCGGCATCGCCGCCCAAGACCAGAACCGGAGGACGGTCCGGGCCGCTCGGCGGCGAGGGCTGACTGGGTGCAAGCAATTCGGCACTGATGCGATGGGATTCGCTTTGCAATTTGGGCAGCAGATGGCGCACCTCTTCGACCGAGGCATCGCTGGTGAAGAACGCCCGGCGGATGATTTCGGCCGATACGGCTTCGGGGCCAAGGCTTTGCAGCAGACCCAGCTGCCACATGACATCCGGCGAGAACATGGTCATATGCATGATCGACGAGCCCAGGCCGCTGGGGGGTACCGACGACATCAGTACCGCTGCCGCGGCGGGGTGTTTGGACAGATAATGCTGCACCACCAGCCCGCCCATGGAATGCCCGATGATGACGGGCTTGGTCTTAAAACCAGCCACCGCCTTGACCACATCATCGACAAAATCCGCCAAAGAGGCCCAGGACAGCAGTCCTTCGCTGCCCCCATGACCGCGCAGAGAGACCGCGTTGGCGGAAAAGCCCCGTTCGGCGAAATAGGGAAGGTATTTTTCGGCCCAGATCCAGGCGGCGCAATAAGAGCCGTGAACAAACAGCAAAGGCGCATGCTGGCGCTGGTCTTTGGTTTGACCTTTGGCCGGGCAGCGAAGCACTTCCTGAAGCATGCGAAGGATTCCTTAAAAGCCGGACTGAAATGACGGACCCACTATAGCGGCTCGCCGCGCGCTTGTCTCGCGGCAGGCGTGGCGATAGGGAAACGACATTAACCACGAAGGCACGAAGGTTTGAAGGAATTGGAACAAGAAGGCTTTTTAGCGCTCTTTTCGTGCCTTCGCGCCTTCGTGGTTCATTACCATCTGAACATGGATTTCGCTCCCGGCAATTTTAACTGATGAGCGCGCCATGCGCGTCACCAAGCGACGCTTGTGGGGTAAGACATAATGTGTATGATGTCGCGCCATCCCTGGACCGGCTTTTGGGAGACGGCATGCAAATCAAAGAAGCCCTGACCTTCGACGACGTGCTGCTGGTTCCGGCGGCATCTGCGGTGCTGCCAAACGAGGCAGATACCCGTACGCGGCTGACCCGTAGTATCGAATTAGGCATTCCGCTGATTTCAGCGGCGATGGACACGGTTACCGAGAACCGTCTGGCCATTGCCTTGGCTCAGGTAGGCGGGATCGGTATCATTCATAAGAACCTGGACATTGCGGCGCAGGCCGAGGAAGTGCGCCGGGTGAAGCGCTATGAATCGGGCATGGTGGTCAATCCCTTGACGATCCATCCCGAACAGACCCTGGCGGATGCCCGGCGGCTGATGGCCGATCATCGCATTTCCGGCATTCCGGTGGTCGAGCGGGGCTCGGGCCGGCTGGTCGGCATTTTGACCAATCGTGATGTGCGCTTCGCCAACAATCCCGCCCAACGGGTCTCGGAACTGATGACCAAGGATCAATTGGTCACCGTGCGGGAAGGGGTGCCGGCGGAAGAGGCGCAACGGCTTTTGCACCAGCATCGCATTGAAAAATTGCTGGTGGTCGACCAGGGCTTCCGTTGCATCGGCCTTATCACGGTCAAAGACATGGAAAAGGCGCAGGCCTATCCGATGGCCTGCAAGGACGATAAGGGCCGGTTGCGGGTCGGTGCGGCCACCGGTGTCGGCGCCGATGGCATGCAAAGATGCGAAGCCCTGCTGGAAGCCGGCGTCGATGTCATCGTCGTTGATACGGCACATGGTCATTCGCGGGGGGTCCTCGAGGCGGTCTCCAACATTAAGAAAGCCAGCAATTTCGCCCAGGTGATTGCCGGCAATATCGCCACGCCCGAGGCGGCCCGCGATCTGATCGCCGCCGGCGCCGATGCGCTGAAAGTTGGCATCGGTCCGGGAACCATCTGCACCACCCGGATTGTTGCCGGGGTCGGTGTGCCGCAGCTCTCTGCCATCCTCGAAGTCGCCGAAGTGGCGCGGGCCGCGGATATCCCGGTGATTGCCGACGGGGGCATCAAATTTTCCGGCGATGTGGTCAAAGCCATTGCCGCCGGGGCCTCTTGTGTGATGATCGGCTCGTTGTTCGCCGGCACCGAGGAAAGCCCGGGTGAGGCCTTTCTCTATCAGGGACGGTCCTACAAATATTATCGTGGCATGGGCTCGATCGGGGCAATGGCGCGCGGTTCGGCCGACCGCTATTTCCAGCAAGAGGTGAATGACAGCCTGAAACTGGTGCCGGAAGGAATTGAAGGTCGGGTTGCCTATAAGGGACCGGTGGAAACGGTGATCCATCAATTGGTCGGGGGGCTGAGGGCTGGTATGGGCTATACCGGCAACCGGACCATTGCCGAATTGCAGACTCGCAGCCAATTCCGGCGCATCACCAATGCCGGATTGCGCGAAAGTCATGTCCATGATGTCTCGATCACCCGGGAAGCGCCGAACTACCGCAACGAAACATGACTCCCGGCGCGCGTCTGGCCGCAGCCATCGAGATTTTAGCGGCAATGGAAGCCGACGGTGCTCCGGCCGATCAGGTGGCCGGCGCTTATCTCCGGGCGCGGCGCTATATTGGCGCCAAAGACCGTAAAGCGATTTCCGAACGGGTCTGGGGCTGCCTGCGCCGCCGGGCGCGTCTGGATTGGTGGCTGGACCGTTTGGACTTTGGCCGGACCCCACGCCATCGCCTGCTGGCCGATTTGGCTTTGGCGGATCGCCTGTCTCCCGACCAGGCCGCCTTGCTGTTTACTTCGGTCGCGCATGGTCCGGGAACGCTGGCCCCCACCGAATGGGCTTTGTTGCAGGCTCTGAAAGGTCGGGATCTGTTCCATCATGACATGCCCGATTGGGTTAAAGGCGAATATCCTGCCTGGCTGGAAGAGAAACTGGCGGCGGCGCTGGGGGCGCGCCTGGCGGCGGAAATGGGGGCTTTGCGCGACGAAGCCCCGGTCGATCTCCGGGTCAATGGTCTGAAAACCGATCGCGAAGCCGCCAGACAGGCCTTGGCCGCTGATGGCCTGGAGGCTTTGCCCACCCGTTTGTCGCCGGTGGGGCTGCGCCTGCCGGCAAGGGCGCCGCTGGCGGCGCAAAGCGCGTTCCGTCAGGGATGGCTGGAAGTGCAGGACGAAGGCTCGCAGCTGGTGGCGCTGCTGGCCGATGCCCGCCCCGGGCAGACCGTGGCGGATTATTGCGCCGGAGCCGGGGGGAAAACCCTGGCGATGGCGGCCAGCATGGCCAATAAGGGACGTCTGGTGGCGCTTGATATCCATAAAGCCCGGGCCGAGCGGGCCGGCCAGCGTTTGCGGCGGGCCGGCGTGCATAATGTAACGCGCCGGCTGATTGATGACGACAACGCCCGTTGGCTGCAGCGTCAGGCCGGCAGCTATGATCGGGTGCTGGTGGATGCCCCCTGTTCGGGGTCGGGAACCTGGCGGCGCAATCCCGATGCCCGTTGGCGATTGACCGCCGCCCAATTGGACAGTTTGCAACAGACGCAAACCTCTATCCTGGATCAGGCCTCGCGCTTGGTCAAACCGGGGGGGCGGCTGATTTACGCGACCTGTTCGCTGCTTTTGGAAGAAAATGAGCGGCAGGTAGAGGCCTTTCTGCAACGCCATCCCGATTTCACCCTTTTGCCGATCGCGGACATCTGGGCGGCGGTGATCGGGGAAGGCTGTCCGGCCAAGGAGCCGGTCCTGCGGCTGACTCCGGCCAGCGATGGCACCGACGGCTTTTTCTGCGCCGTCTTGCAGCGGTAAGCGGCCATGCGGGCTAGAGGGTTTGCCATCGCCGGGGTCCTGTTGGCGGCCCTGGCTATTCTGGGTTTGGCGCCGCGTTTTATCGATTGGAACAGCCGCTGCGACCAATTGGCCGGACGGTTGGAACGCGTCCTCGGTCGCGAACTGCGCATTGAGGGCGTTGTCGCGGTGGCCTTCCTGCCGCGCCCAACCATAATTCTGCGCCAGGTTACCATCGGCAATCTGGCGGGGGCCGTCTCGCCTGCCCTGGCAGTTTTGCCCGAAGTGGAAATGCGCTTTTCCTTGGCGTCCCTGCTGAGCGGCCGTTTGGCCTTGACCCACCTTCGTCTGGTCAATCCCGAGCTGCGCCTGGAGACCTTGGCCGATGGCCAGGCCAATTGGCATTTCACTAAAAAGCGTGAGGGCGGCCCCGCGCCTGAAGCCGGCCTGGGGGGAATTGTCTCTGGGTTAAGACAGACCGATGGGCTAGCCATCGAAGAGGTGATCATCGACGAAGGGCGTTTGTCTTATCAAAGGGCGCATGGGCCGTCCTTCGGCGTTGAGGGACTGTCGGGAACGCTTGAGCTGTCCCCGTCTGGCATCGTCAGACTCAAAGGCACCAGCCTGCTGGCTGGGCGCGCGGTTCTGTTCACGGGGGAAGCCGGGCCCTGGGGCGAAACGACCCCGCTGACCCTGACCCTGAGCCCCGCCGGCGAGGCGGGGGAACTGCATCTGGCCGGACAAGTGAGCGGTGCCGGCGGTGAGCGGCATTTCTCCGGCAAAGTCACGGCCAAAAGTCCGGCCCTCGGTAATTTAGTAGCAGGATTGCCCGCGCTTCCCTGGCAATTGCAAGGGACCTTGCTGGCGACCCCGGTTGCGCTGGATTTGCCGGCGGTGACCTTTGATTTGGCCGGTCAGCAGATGAGCGGTTCGGTCCGCCTGGGTTGGGGGCCACAGCCCATGGTCGATATCAGAATGGCGGCCAATCATCTTGATCTTGACGGTCCCGCCAAGGGGCCCGTCATCCCCTCGACTCTGGCGCAAAACCATGATTTTCCGGCGCCGCCGCCGGTTGAAGCCCGCTCATGGCTGCCGGCTGCGCTTCCCAAGGCCCTTGCTGCCAGCGTCGATCTCTCGGTCGAGGCGCTGCGCTGGCAGGGCGGCCTTTGGCGGTCCTTGCGGCTCAATGCCGCCTTGAGCAATGGCGAAATCACCATCAATCAGGCAAGGGGACAATTGCCCGGTCAGACCGAGGCGGCCTTATTCGGCTTTCTGGCTTTGGAAGAGGGGCGTCCGGCCTTTGACGGTTCGATCGAAGCCAGCAGCGATGATCTGAGAGGCCTGCTGTCCTGGCTGAAATTGGATCTGGCCGCCGTGCCGCCGGATCGCCTGCGGCGCGCCCGCCTGGCCGCCCAGCTTAAGGCCGTCGGTACTGAGGTGACTCTGGCCGATGCGCATCTGCAAGTCGATGGCGCTCATATCGAGACCAGCCTGACGGCGCGGCTTGGGGAGCGGCCAAGGTTAGAGGGGGTTGTCGCGGTGGATGCCTGGAATGCCGATGCTTATCGGTCGCAGGCCCAGCCGCCCGTTCAGCCCCCGTCAGAGCCGGCACCGGGCCGCAAAGCGGAGGAACCCTTGCCCCCACCAGCGCCGCCTTGGTTTGTCGGATGGGATGGCGCTTTACGCCTGCATTTGGGGCGTCTGATTTATGAGGGGCAGGTGGCGGACGCTGTGGATCTGGATGCCTCGTGGGAGGACCAGCTATTTAAGCTTAGATCTTTGGCGGTTGGTAATCTGGCGGGGGGTCAAGGGCGGATCTATGGTGAGATTGCCGGTTTGGGCGGTCCAAAATTCCAGCTGCATGGGGTTCATTACGCGCTCAGCAGTGCACACCCCTTGCCCTGGCTTCGATTGGCCGGGCTTGCCGATTATTTTGATCCGGAGCGTCTGGGCGCGATGGTTCTAAGCGGCGTTGTTGATGGCGATACCGCGCATCTTACCCTTGAAAGCCGCACGGAATTGGGCGGGGCCGTGGTCACTGCGGCCGGGGTGATCGAGGATCTGGGGCCTTCGGCTCGGCTTCATCTTGCGTTGGAAGGCAGCCATGCCAGCTTCAGCGATTTTTTGAAACTTCTGGCGGTTGATCGGGGCTGGCCGGTCGGCGGGGGCAGCTTGGCAAGTCGGCTGGATGGCGATCTGCAAAATCTGACGTTCCAGGATCTGCGCCTTAAGGCCGGACCGATTGCCCTGGCCGGTCAAATCAGCCTGCATTCGGCCGGCAAGCCCACGCTTGAAGCGGTTTTAACGGCAGACGCGCTGCCTATTGATCTTTTCTTTGCTGAGCCGCCTGTCCGCCGTCCGGGAGCGATGACCAAGGCCGAAGCGGCCCCGTCCGCCATGGCGGCGCCAAGGCCGGCGGTCCATCAGGAGAGTTTAACCGTCCATTGGTCGCGCGATCCGCTGAATTTAGCCTGGCTGCAGCGCTTTGATGCCAAGCTTAGGCTCAGCGCCCAGGCCTTGCTTTGGCAGCGCTGGCGCGTCGAGGCGCCAGCGCTGGAACTGAGCCTTGCCGATGGTCAAATGATCCTGACCAGCCTGACCGGACGGCTGTTTGGCGGGACGCTCGGCCTCAGCGGCGGGCTGAGCAGCCAAGGCCGTGTCGCTGTCGAAGGGGCCGTGCAGAATGCGCAATTGCAGCAGGCATTGCTGGCGGTGGCCGATCTGCAATTCGTCCAGGGGCTTGGGGATCTATCCTTAAGATTGGACAGTTCCGGCCAGTCCTGGGCCGAATGGATGGGGCGCTTGGCGGGCTCCGGGCAGTTGGCCATAAGGCAAGGGGTGATCAAAGGCTTTGATCTGGCCGCCGTTGTTGCCAAGGCCAAAGCCCTGGACAGCCCGGCCGGTTTGCTGGCCCTCCTGCAGGCCGGTATTTCCGGAGGAGCAACCAAAGTCAACCGGCTTTCCAGTGGTTTTAGCCTGCGGGATGGCATTCTTGAGGCCAAGGATCTGGCGCTGGAGGCGGATGGCGGCGGTGCCAAAGGCGCGATCGAGATCAATCTGCCGGCCTATGTCATGGATGCTCATGCTGATTTCAGTCTGGCCGACCTGCCTGATCTTCCGCCCTTGGTCATGCGCCTGTCCGGTCCGCTGGACAGTCCCCGGCGGGTGCTGGATATCAATCCTTTGCAATCCTGGTTGGCGAGCCGGGCTTTGGGCAAGGCGCCGAAGGGCAAGGATCTCCTGAAGGGGGTGTTGCAGCTTCGGTGAAGCGATGTTTCACGCCCGGGATGTGGTGCCGCGTTGCTTGCGCGGGGGCTTGTTGCGGAAGTGAACCAACGCCTCCTTGAAGCCTTGTTCCCAGCGCTGTTTTGGCTCAGGGGCCTGGTGCGGGTTAAGGCTGGCGATCTGCTGATCAATGGCCAGTTCGTTGTCTTGGTCACATTTGCGGCCGGCGACCCAGCCCGCGGCATAGACGCGACTGAGTTGGAACGCGGTGTCCTCGGTCATCAGATTTCCTAACACGGTAACAAAATCAATACGCTAAGAGGCGGATTGGCCCCCTGCTGCCTGCAGTTCCTTAAGCACGAAGACCCTGAGCGCGCTGGACAGATTGCCGCCCCGTTCCGAGTCGATACTGGCCACCAAAGCGTTCAGGCTGGTCTGGCGTTGGGCGGCAATATCCTTCAAGGCCTGCCAGAACTCGACTTCCAGCGAAATGCTGGTCGCGTGGCCGGCAATGGCCACCGAGCGCTTGCGGATGCCGCCCATGGCCCCGTCAGTGGTTCAGATCAGCAAAGAAATCATTGCCTTTATCATCAACGATAATGAAAGCAGGGAAGTCTTTGACTTCAATTTTCCAAATGGCTTCCATGCCCAGTTCCGGATATTCCAGAACTTCTACCTTCTTAATATGGTGCTGGGCCAAACCGGCGGCGGCGCCGCCGACCGAGCCAAGATAGAATCCGCCATGGGTTTTGCAGGCCTCGGTCACCGCCTTGGCGCGATTGCCTTTGGCGACCATGACCATGCTCCCGCCATTGGCCTGGAAGAGATCCACATAGGAATCCATGCGGCCCGCAGTGGTGGGGCCAAAGGATCCCGAGGCATAGCCTTCCGGAGTCTTGGCCGGGCCGGCGTAATAAACCGGGTGATCCTTGAAATATTGCGGCAGACCTTCACCGCGGTCGAGCCGTTCCTTAAGTTTGGCATGGGCGATGTCGCGGGCGACAATCATCGGACCGTTCAGGGCGACCCGGGTGCGGATCGGATGCTGGCTGAGAATCCGCCGAATTTGTTCCATCGGTTGGTTGAGGTCGATGCGGACCACGTCCCCAGCCAATTTGCTATGGTCGATCTCGGGCAGATACTGGGCCGGATCATGCTCAAGGGTTTCCAGATAAATCCCGTCTTTGGTAATTTTGCCTTTGACCTGGCGGTCCGCTGAACAGGACACGCCGATGCCCACCGGGCAAGAGGCGCCGTGGCGCGGCAGGCGAATGACCCGGACGTCGTGGCAGAAATATTTGCCACCGAATTGGGCGCCGATTCCCATCTGGTGGGTCATCGCCAGCACCTTGGCTTCCATATCCAGGTCGCGGAAGGCTTGGCCATAACGTCCGCCATTGGTGGGCAGATGGTCGAGATATTTGGCCGAGGCCAGCTTGACCGTTTTCAGATTCATTTCGGCCGAGGTGCCGCCGATGGCGATCGCCAGATGGTAGGGCGGACAGGCCGCCGTGCCCAAGGTGCGAATCTGGGCATCCAGGAATTTGAGCAGGGCTGTCGGGTTGAGCAGGGCCTTGGTCTGCTGGAACAGGAAGGTCTTGTTGGCTGAGCCGCCGCCTTTGGCCATGAACAGGAATTTATAGGCATCGCCCTCGGTGGCATAAAGATCGATCTGGGCCGGCAGATTGTTGCCGGTATTGACCTCTTCATACATGTCCAGCGCCGAGACTTGGCTATAGCGCAGATTCATTTCCCGGTAGGCCCGCGCGATTCCCGCGGATAAAGCGGCCTCGTCCCCGCCGCCGGTCCAGATCTGCTGGCCCTTTTTGCCCATGACAATGGCGGTGCCGGTATCTTGGCACATCGGCAAGATCATGCCGGCGGCGATATTGGCATTCATCAAAAGATCAAGCGCGACGAATTTGTCGTTTTCCGAGGCTTCGGCGTCGTCAAGAATCGAACGCAGCTGCTTCAGATGCGCCGGCCGCAACAGATGCGAGACCTGCTTGAAGGCTTCGGCGGAAAGCAGTTCCAGCCCTTCCTTGGCCACCACAACCATCGGGGCGCCCTGAAAATTGGCCGAGGAAACATGGTCGGATGACAGTTTGGTGTAAGGCGTGTCGTCGCCGGACAAGGGAAAAATGTCGGCAAACAAGGCGATGTCAGTGGTCATGGTGACCCCGTCAGTTGAGCGGTTGGCAGGGAGGTAAAAAGCTATTTTTTGCGAAAGGCGTCAAGGGTGATCACTTCGGCCCCCTCAGCCGGCTTTTGAGCCGGCTGAGGCTTGGCAGCGGTTTGGCTGTCGACCGCTTGGGTTTCTTCTTCGGGCAATTGTCCCGGGTCAATTTCGGGAAGGCCGTCCACATGAAATTGCAGGCCAAATTTTACCGAGGGATCGGCAAAGGCGGTCACGGCGGCAAAGGGAATATGCAGCCGCTCATTGACGCGATTGAAGGACAGCGTCACCTCGAACCATTCCGGGGTGACCTCGAGCCCCCAATATTGATGCTGCAGCACAATGGTCATTTCCTGCGGATAGCGCTCCCGCATATAGCTTGCGATCATAACATCGGGGTGCTGCGTGTGGAAGGTAATGTAAAAATGATGGTTGCCGGGCAGGCCATCCCGGCTGGCGATTAAGGCCTCGCGAAGGACACCGCGAAGCGCGTCTTCCACCATTTTATCATATCGCAATACCGGCTTTGCCATGCAGGAGTGTCCCGATCCGGATGTTCATTGAGCACCATGAACATAAAGCTTTGCGATCTATTACACCAGGGGCCGCAGCGTTTCGACAATCAAACACGATCTGAGGTCGCGAAAAAACCAAAAACCAATAAGATAGGCGGGCCAATCGGCGACGCTCAACCGGGGGTAAGACAAGGTGAAACAGTATTTGGAACTGCTGCAAAGCGTGCGCCGGGACGGGGTCTATAAGCAGGACCGCACCGGGACCGGGACCTATAGTCTGTTCGGTTGGCAGATGCGTTTTGATCTGGCCCAGGGCTTTCCCCTGGTCACCACCAAGAAACTGCATCTGCGCTCGATCATCCATGAGCTTTTATGGTTTTTGCAAGGCGACACCAATATCCGCTATCTCAAGGAAAACAAGGTCTCGATTTGGGATGAGTGGGCTGACGAAAAGGGCGAGTTGGGGCCGGTCTATGGCTATCAATGGCGATCCTGGCCGGCGGCTGACGGCCGTCGGATCGATCAGATCAGCGGACTTTTGCAGCAGATCCGGAACAATCCCGATTCGCGCCGCCTGATTGTTTCTGCCTGGAATCCGGCGGATATCGACCAGATGGCGCTGCCGCCCTGCCACTGCCTGTTCCAGTTTTCTGTCTCGGACGGGAAGCTCTCCTGCCAGCTTTACCAGCGCTCGGCCGACCTCTTTCTCGG
>DUZC01000045.1 GCA_013349735.1 Rhodospirillaceae bacterium | reverse complement strand
TGAGACATTATATTCTCCGATTAATGCGGTGTCGCCGGGACAGGCCGGAAGGGTGTCTGGCACGTGGCAACATAAGGATAGTAACCTGCGGGATGGTCGCAGTAATACCACATCTGGACCGGCGCCGGCGAGGGCGGCGGAGGCTGTTGCACAACCATCGGTGCCCCGGGCGCAATGATCCCCGACGGTGGCGAGGTCACCACCATGGGATCGGCAAAGGCGACCTCGGAAACCACCAAAGGGAAAGGATAAACGGGGCGTTCATAAAAATACCACACACCGCCGGCAAACCACCACCACCCAAACCGTCCGTTCCGCCATTCGTGACGCCACATGCCGCCGCGCCAGATCCTGGTCTCATGCGGGGCAAAGCGATGAACGTCACGCTCGCGAAACTGATAATGGCCGCGCGGTTCGCCTTGAGCCCGCCCATGCTGTTCACCGTGCGGGCGGCCATGTTCTTCGGCTGACGCCGGTAGAATGGGAAGGGCAAACAATATTGCCGCGCAGAGCGCGCCGAGCTTAGCAGCAAAGGGAGGTTTCAATATAATTCTGTGCATGGCGAACTCCTGGAACCGCGACTGTCCCTCAATTTACGCATAGAACATGGCGGAACGATGGCAACCCCATTGCTTGTGATCGCGATGCTGCTCAATGAGTGTCCGGATTCATTTTAAACCATTTTCGCAGTTATGCAAAATTTGGTGCGGACGCGGCACAAAGTAAGAGCAACCATTTTGTCGGCGCGACAGTAGAACTCTAGCAAAACCAAGTTCCCAAAACATTACACGATGGTTTCATTTTGTTCCGCTTGCGCCTCGGTTGGCACCTTAATGCCGGCGGCACGGCAACAGCAAAAAATCTCCTCGGTGCGGCAGGAGGCAACAATAAAGGCGATGCTCTCTCCCTCGCATCGACCGCCGCCACTAAAAAAATTGAGGGGGGCTGTCACCGATATCGGCAGCTTTTTGTACTGGCGGATCGACATCCTGAGCGTCAGCAATGACCGATCGGCCTGCCTGGCAAGGACCGGTAAAGTGAGCGCATGGTCTTCGTCCGCACCGGAGGGCATCAGCTTTCAGCGGGTTTTGTCAAAAAGGGGAAGAATTTGCGATCTTCAGTCAACATATGTCTGGCAATGACTTCGTTAGCAAGAAAGTCAAAAAGTTCAGCCAAGGATAATTTCCCTTTGGAAAATTTCTTGGCCATTTGGAGTGCCTTTGCGACCAAAGCCTTATGAATGCCGACATGCTCCGTACGCTCGGGGTAGCCAATCTCAGAGAGGATCGCCTCTTCATCACGGAAATGAAGAACGACCTCATTCAGCAAGCTGTCAATCATCGGAAGGATATCGTCAGTCGGCTTTTCGCCGAGGGCCGCCGCCAGGACAGCGTCGGCAAGATCAAACAGGTTGCGATGTTCTCTGTCGATCACGTCATGGCCTGAAGCGTAGAAGTCGCGCCAATGCAGGCGCACGAATCCCGTCTCAATTTTTTCACCCTGCTGAGGGGCGGCGGGATCCGCAGTCGTGGTGACAACGCGATTACGACCGAGCGATTTGGCGCGATAAAGGGCCTGATCTGCCCTGGAAACCCATTGTTCCAAATTGTCGCTGGCCTTGCAGTCGGCAACGCCGAAACTGGCGGTTACCGGTCTAAGGGATTCAAAATGGAACTCGGCCAAGGCTTTTCGGATCCTTTCCGCCAACATGCGGGCGACCGAGAGGCCGCTGTTGGGAAGGACAATGACGAACTCTTCGCCGCCCCAGCGTCCGATCATGTCGGTTGCGCGAATACATTTTCGGGCAATTTGACAAAAGCCCTTGAGAACGACGTCGCCGGAAGCATGTCCAAAATCGTCATTAATTGATTTAAAATGGTCCAGATCGACAAATATAAGCGTGGCAGGATGTCCATAGCGGGTATGCCGTAACAGTTCCTGATGGGCGAATTCCTCGATCCGGGCACGGTTCCACTCGCCGGTCAGGGGGTCCGTGGTTGCTTTTTTGGTCAGTTCTTCGATGGACTGCTTTAATTGGACGATAGTCTGCAGGGCTCCGCCCAGATGGTCCTCCCGGTCAGCCGTGGCCGGGTCAATTCTGATACCGAGATGGGCGACCCCGATGACGGCGCCGTCGGCATCCTTGCAGGGAAAACGCAAAGTGGCGCGGGCTTTGGTCATCCCCTCAAGGCTAAACGAATCGATCGAACGCAAAGGTTGGGCGGTTTCAGCGACCCAGCGGTCGCGTTCCTCCATCTGCTCCGCGGCCGATAAAGGAAGGACATCGCGGTCCTGCTTACCCAGCAGTGACCCTGGGACGACATTATAAAAATTTTCTAATTCGGCATTGGCAAACAGATAGACGCCTTCGGCATTTTTCATGCTGACTTGCGCCGGCCCACCTTCCAATTGCAGGCCCAGATACTCCAATATTTTACTGTCCATCGCAAAAGCCTTGCTCGCCTTCCGATCCTTTTTGCTACTGGATGAAGGTTTGCCGGCCATTTGAGCTCCGATGTCCATGTTTGAATGTGTTACAATGACAAGGATAATAATAATAGTCATCGTTTTGAATGATGCGATGAATTTTTGCGGGATGGCCTTTCTCTTTCCATGACAGCCCCCTCGATCCAAGATTGAAAGACGGAGCCGGGCGGACCATACTGTGCCCCGTTTTTTCGTAAGGTCGAGGTTATCCATGCAGCTGTTCATCAATGGCGAGGCTCGGTCGTTTGCGATGCCCAGAACCGTGTTGGCATTGTTGGGCGAGCTGGGACTTGACCACCGCAAAGTTGCGGTGGAACGCAATCTTGCCATTGTCCCTCGTTCCTCATTCGCCGAGGTCGGGCTTGAGGATGGCGATAAAATCGAGATCGTCCATTTCATCGGCGGCGGAATAGCGGATGAGGCGGCGGCAGGGGCAGAGGATCCGCTGGTCATTGCCGGGCGGAAATTTCATTCAAGATTACTGGTGGGGACGGGGAAATATCGCGACTTCACCGAGACCGCGGCCGCCATCAAGGCCTCAGGCGCCGAAATCGTTACCGTTGCGGTACGACGCGTGAATCTTGCCGATCCGACGAAACCCATGTTGGTCGATTATGTCAGTCCTAAGGAATACACCTTTTTGCCCAATACCGCCGGCTGTTACACAGCCGATGAAGCGGTGCGGACGTTGAGACTGGCGCGCGAGGCCGGCGGGTGGGACCTGGTCAAGCTCGAAGTGCTCGGTGATCAGAAAAGCCTTTTTCCTGACATGGTGGAAACGCTTGAGGCGGCCAAAGTGCTGGTCCGTGAAGGATTTCAGGTGATGGTGTACTGCACCGACGACCCCATCCTGGCCCGGCGCCTTGAAGATCTTGGCTGTTGCGCCATCATGCCTCTGGGGGCGCCGATCGGGTCGGGGCTAGGAATCCAGAATGCGGTGAATATTCGTCTGATCGTCGAACAGGCGCGGGTGCCGGTCCTGGTGGATGCTGGGGTTGGTACGGCCTCGGATGCCGCGATCGCCATGGAATTGGGGTGCGATGGCGTTTTGATGAATACGGCGATTGCCGAGGCCAAAGCGCCCATCACGATGGCCAAGGCCATGCGTCTGGCTGTTGAGTCGGGGCGATTGGCTTATCTAGCCGGGCGGATGCCCAAAAAGCGCTACGCGGATCCCAGCAGCCCCTTGGCCGGATTGATTTAACGTTATGATTTATAACAAAAAAGTGAAAAGATTTGACGATTGTGAATTTTCCTCTTTTCATCGCCGAAAAATAGCGTAAATAGCGCGTCAAGACGTACCGCGCACGTGCCTCTGGCCCTCTATTGGTTAAGCAACGACGTCAAGGCGTTCTTCTGATGTTTGCCGACGAACCCGGCACCCCGGAGGAAAGAGCTATGCCCGTTGTTTTTCGTTGCTTTAGACCTGCAGCCCGCTTATTTGCAAATTTTAGCTGCAATCCAGGCCTGCTTCCGTCACCGGTTTTCCTGTCCAGGAATAGTATGAAGACGGTCGTTTAAGGCCATTGGCCTTAATACAACGACCGTCTGACCTCTTTGCGCCAACCGGTGTCTTTCACCCCATGGATTCCTCTTCGCGTACAGGAGTATGCGATGACTGCTAAAATTTCCCGTTTTCTTGTTGAAAACGAACCAGAAACGCCTTGTCTGGTGGTTGATCTTGATGTCATTGCCGCCAATTACCAAGCGTTGCGCCGCTTCTTGCCGATTGCTCAGGTGTTTTATGCGGTAAAGGCCAACCCGGCCGCCCCCGTCATTCGATTGCTGGTTGATCTCGGTTCCAGTTTCGACACCGCCAGTCGCGCCGAGATCGAATCGGTGCTGGCGGCGGGTGCCTCGGCAGACCGCATTTCCTTTGGGAACACAATTAAGAAACAGCGGGATATTGCCTGGGCTTTCGATCAGGGCGTCCGGCTCTTTGCTTTTGATTCCCTTGCGGAATTGGAAAAACTTGCGCAGTCGGCGCCGGGGTCAAAAGTCTTTTGTCGGTTGCTGATGACCTGTGAAGGGGCCGAATGGCCCTTGTCGCGAAAGTTCGGCTGTGATGCCGATATGGCCAAGGATCTTCTGATCAAAGCGCGGGATCTGGGGTTGGAGCCCTACGGACTGTCGTTTCATGTCGGGTCGCAGCAGACCCGTCTGGATCAGTGGGATATCGCCGTCGGTAAAACCGCTATGTTGTTTTCCGAACTCAATGAGGCCGGGATCGAATTAAAAATGATCAATTTGGGCGGTGGCCTGCCGGCCCGCTATCGGGAAGATGTGGCGCCGGTGGACCGCTATGCCGGGGCCATCATGGATGCCATGACCAGCCATTTCGGCAATAATTTGCCGCAGATGATCGTAGAACCAGGACGCTCCCTGGTGGGGGACGCCGGAATCATCGAAGCCGAGGTCGTGCTGATTTCCCGTAAGTCCTATGATGACGAGACCCGTTGGGTCTATCTCGATATCGGTAAATTTGGTGGCTTGGCCGAGACCATGGACGAGGCCATCAAATACCGATTGCGGACGACCGGCAAAGGACCAACCGGACCGGTCATCCTGGCTGGACCAACCTGCGATTCCGCCGATATTTTATATGAGAAATATCATTACCAAATGCCGCTATCCCTAAAAGTCGGCGATAAGGTCCGTATTCTTGCCACCGGAGCCTATACGACCAGCTATTCGGCGGTGAATTTTAATGGCTTTGCGCCGCTGAAGGCCTATTTCGTCTGAGCGAGCGTCCAGCGCTCCATTTGGCGTACCCTGCCGGCAAATCCTGCCGGGGGGGTACCGCTTCGCACAGGCAAAGGCTGCCGCATTGGCAGGGTCGGTCGCTGCCAAAATGTCTGCGGGATGGGGGGCGGTCAGCTGAGTCACAGTTTTAAGAATCTTATTATCTATATGATTTTTAATAGAAAATAGCTTTCTTTGCGGCGTGGTAACGCCGCAGATTGTCATTGAATCTGCTCCTTGGCATCAGCCTTGCATCTGGCTGGCCTGATAGTGTCCCCGCGATGGGAAGGAGCGATCGCAATGTCTAGTTGGTCAGCCATGGTCAATGCCGTAGAAGGTATGCAGGCCAGTTCGACAGGGATTTCCTCTGTCAGCCAAAACATCGCCAACCTGAATACGGCTGGCTATAAGGCCAGCAACGTCACCTTTTCTGATGTACTTTCGTCGATAACCCCGCACGCGAATATTATGGGCGTGCAGGCGGTACAGCAGAACCAGATCAGTGTTCAGGGCTCGATCCAGACGACACAGAACTGGAGCGATGTGGCTTTACAGGGCAATGGCTTTTTTGTGGTTAATTCGGCGGAGGCGGGCTCAGGGAAAACCCAATTCACCCGCGATGGTTCCTTTGTCGGAACCTCCTTGGGGACAACCTCGGTCACGACGGCCACGGGAACCACGACCACTTCGGCTGGTGCAACCTATCTGACCAATTCGACCGGTCAATTCATTATGGGTTGGGCGGCCGGGACCTCTCCCAGCAATTCCACC
This sequence comes from Rhodospirillaceae bacterium, assembly GCA_013349735.1. Classification (GTDB taxonomy): domain Bacteria; phylum Pseudomonadota; class Alphaproteobacteria; order Rhodospirillales; family Magnetospirillaceae; genus DUZF01. The sequence goes on along the minus strand of DUZC01000045.1, from coordinate 5,846 downwards.
GCGACCTTGTCGGCGGTCAATTATACCCTGGGCGCCGTGATGGCGGCCAAATCCACCACCGCGGTGACAGTGGGAACCAATCTTCCGTCCAATGCGCCAATTTATGATCCCAGCAATCCCAAAGCCGGCGGTATCACAGCGACCAATATTCCCGTTTACGACAGCCTGGGGGACGCAGGGAATGCTCAGCTGATCTGGACAAAATCAGGCGCAAATGCTTGGAATGCGGGAATTCAGCCCCCTACGGGCGCGGCTGTCGCTAATCTTGCGAATAACAGTTACCTCAACGGGACCCGCTATTACGCCTCTCATGGCCAATTGGAGTTCTCGTCGATCCCTGCCAATGGATCCTATTTTACATTGAACAGCACCGTGGCTGGTGGGCAGCCGCAAACCGTGAAAATTGAGTTCTATAATTCGCAATCCGGGGTTGACCCAACCCAAGATGGTGCTTCGTTAGGGACATCGAGCGCCCCTTATGTTCTCGGTGTGGATCTTTCTTCCGTGACCGATACCACGGGGGTCGCTTCAGCCATTGAAAACGCCATTGGCAATGCGGCCAACAACCCCGCGGCGAAGGGGACCTTCGGCATGGCTAAATTGCTGCTGGGTGGTGTCACAGATGGTGCGGATCGGTTCAGCGCGACCAACAATATCCTGAATATCGTCCAATCGCCGGGAGCGGCTGCGGTGAATGTCAATTGCGTCAGCAATGCCACCACCGGTCTTGGGACCAGTATTGTGCAGTCACAAGTCGGGGCCGGAGGCTCGAGCACACCAACCGGCCAATTTTCCATTCAGCAGATTGACCCAGCCTATACGCAGGTTTCAGCCGCACCCCAAAGTGACAGTTTTGGCATTAATGCCGTAAATTCGACTGTCGTTCTGGGGACAAACAGCTTCAGTGTGAACAAACTGCCGCCAACGGGTACACTGACATTGGATACAGCGACAGTGCCCTGGGCAACCTTGCAGACGGGCGGCGTTGGCTATCCCTTTGCCAACGCCAGTTCGACGACGCAATTGGCCGCCAATGCGACCTATTGGATCAATAGTGTTGCGGGGGTTGCCGGGGTCTCGGCAACCAGTTCCGGTGCAACTGTAACCCTGTCAACCATCGGCTCAGCCTCGACCGCCGTTATTCCCGATAGCGCAGGGGCCACCGGTGAAGTGGCCTGGGCTAACAATACCGATGGAACCTCGACGGAAAGTGTTAATCCGGGAAATTATTTGCAAATTGGCAATATCCAAATTCCTTGGGCACAATTGGTCTCTGGTCAGGTCAGCAGTTATGCGGACGCCTATACCGGCGTTTCTACCACCTTGACCACGCCGCTGACACTGCCCTTCGGGACAACCGGAACCAACACCACGGCGTTGGCCCAGACCGATACAGACAAGCTGGCAGGAAATATTACCTCCGCTTTGACCCAATTGGCTGCGGTTCCTGTCACGATTCCGGGCGGTGTCACGGCAACTCAGGATACCGTTCAGGCAAATAAAATTGACCTGACCTCTGGGACCTCTCCGACTTCGGTCTTTGTCAGTAATGGCGATGTGGTTTGGGCCAATGGGCAAGTTGCCAATAAGAAGGCGGTGACCATGGGCGACGCCAGCGGCTATAGCTCGGCCGGCATCGGTGCCACCTTTAACGGTAATGGGACGGTTGCGACCACGATCCCCAATATTCTTCAGGTTTACTGGGCCAATGGCGCCACGGCTCAGGCCGGGACCGGTAATAATATCACGTTGAATCTCAGCGGCCTGCAGCAACTTGCTTCTTCCACCGGCGTTGCCGACACCACCCAACAGGATGGCCATGCCGCCGGAACTCTGACTTCGGTCAGTTTCGACAATGGCGGCGTGTTAAGTGGCACCTATTCCAATGGCAAGAGCGAAGTGCTGTACACCCTCGCGGTCGCCACATTCACGGCTCCCAATGCGCTTAACCCCGTCAGCGGCAATATGTTTGCCGCGACAGAAGGCGCAGGCGCCATGAGTATCAACAGCATTGGCGGCCTTAACGGTCAGACCAGCCTAGTGACCGGGGCGGTCGAAGGATCGAATGTTTCGGTTGATAATGAATTCACCAATATGGTGGTCATGCAGCGGGCCTATGAGTTGAACTCACAGGTGTTTAAAGCCGGCGACGAAATGTCCCAAAGGCTCCGTGATCTCATTACCTGATCGTTCTACCTTTGGGGTCCACCTTTTTCTAGTGCCCCGATTCCGAAGTTCGTGTCCTCTGATCCAGGCCACTTTCGAACTTCGGAATCGATCAGGACGCTAGCCCGCTCAGCCTTTTGGCTTGCGGGCCTGATCGATCAACTGCTTCAAGGCTTGCGGGCTCATGGCCCCGCCGACCAATTGGTCGCCAACGATGAAGCCCGGCGTTCCGGTTAGATTCAGCGCATGGGCAAGATGCACATTGTTTTTCAATGTGGTGTCGATCGAACTGTCTTCCATGTCCTTCTTCAGTTTTTCGACATTCAGACCAGCTTCGGCCGCCGCTTTCATGATGGTCTGTTCGGTCATCGGGCCCTTCATGCGCATCAGGACTTTATGCAGTTCCTCATATTTGTTTTGGCTCTTGGCAGCCAGGGCGGCTCTTGCGGCGACCACCGAGTCCGGACCAAGAATCGGGAACTCTTTCATTACCAGGCGAACTTTTCCATCCGCTTTGACAGTGTCAAACAGCATGTCCAACATGGATTTGCAGTAGGTGCAGCGGTAGTCAAAGAACTCTACAACAGAAACGTCCCCCTTTTTATTGCCGAGTACGGGGGTCTGCGGGTCTGAAAAAATCTCATCCTTACGATCGGCCAGCGCCTTCTTGGCATCCATTTCCGCAGCCAGTTCTTCTTTCTGTCGTAAGGCTTCAATGGCCTCGGAAATGACAGAAGGATTTTCTAATAGATAGTCATGCACCAGCTTGCGCACGGCGTCCTGTTGCTTCGGTGTCAGTGCCTGCTCTTCCTCGGCGATGGCCGCGACAGGATGTGCCGCCATGAAGCCGGCAAAAAGGAGGATAACAAGACTGCGGAGCAACATGACGGTCAATGCCTCTAATTATACTTCAGGATCGGGCGGCAATCATGGGGCATCACGGCGTTGACTGCAAGGCCATCAACGGCCGCGATTTTTTCGGGCAATTTCACGAGCCTGTTCGGCTTGCGAGCGAATATCCTGCATGCGCAATTCCATTGGCGTGCCGCGTTTGAGGCCGCGTAAGGCCTTGTTCGCATCATAAATGGCCTCTTCCCAGCGGCCTGCCAGCAACGCGTATTCAGCCATGGCCGCCGAGGCCAGAATTTCATTGCCGCTGCGCCCATAGACGGTTGCGAGCAGGCGCCAGCCGCCGGCGCTTTCCGGTTCCCTCTGTGTGGCCACAATCAAATGTTCGCGGGCATCGGCCAGTTGCGCATTGTCTTCCGATTCGACTTCAACCTGACCAAGCTCTTCGCGCAACAAGCCGTTGTCGGGCAGGTATTTGACGGCCAGCTTATATTCAGGAATGGCATCCAAGGGATGGCCGTTCTCAAACAGCATTTGGCCTTTCAGTTCGTGGAAATAGGGATCACGCGGCCTTTCCGCGATCAAGCCGTCGATCAGGGGAAGCGCATGCTCTAGATCTGGTTTGCGATAATAAGCGATGGCTCGGGCGTAGCGCCCTTCGAGACTTTTGTCGCTTTCGGGGTAGCGAAGGAAGGTGGTTGCCGGAATTTCCATGAAACCGACCAGTTTCGCCCGCATGCGCCGATGTGGTTCGGAAAATTGCGGTGGTACCGGGGTATCCGACCATTGCGAAAGCTCTACGTGATGTCTGATTTCATCAACCCGCTCGCGGGTCAGCGGATGGGTCCGCACATAAGGGTCCTGGCGGGCCGCGACCAGAAGTTCCTGTTCCCCCAAAAGTTCCATAAATTCTAACAAGCCCCGGGAGGATTGATGAAGATTGTCCAAAAAACTTAGGGCGGCGGTATCGGCCGAGCCCTCGATCGTACGACTGAATGCCATATAGCTGCGCATCGCAACTTCCTGGCCACCCTCCATGACCGCGGCACCGACATCACCACGGCGACCGGCGATGGCCGCGGCCATGCCCAAAATCATCGAGGCGATGGCCTCGTTGGACGCATTTTCCATGGCTTCGCGGCCCTTGACCAGATGCCCCCCGGCAATATGACCGCATTCATGAGCGATAACGCCGATCAATTGACCGGCATGCGCCGTTTTCTGGATAAGCCCGGTGTTCAGAAATAAATTAAGCCCCTCGGCCACGAAGGCATTCAGTTGGGGGTCCTTAACAAGATGAATTTTGACCGCCGCGGGATCAACGCCGGCCTGTTCAAAGAGTGGCGTCGCATAGGCACGGATGGTATTTTCGATTTCCGCATCGCGGATGAATTCAAGGCTTTGTGCCTTTGCCGGTTCCCGAAACAGGACGGTCAGACACAGTACAAAAATGCAGGCGATGCGTATGATCAACAAGGCTGGCTCTCCGTTCATCGTTAAGGGTATCGTCCAGACTGCGGGGCGTCAACTTATGGTCCGGTTCAACTCCGAAAGAGGATAGAAGGCGCATGGCGCTTAAAACTGCCGAGCGGGGTAAGGTGCCGCCGTTTATGGTCATGGATGTTATGCGGGCTGCCGCCCGGCGGGAAGCCGGCGGCGCGGATGTCCTTCATCTTGAAGTGGGGCAGCCTTCAACGGGTGCCCCGGCAGCCGTTATCAAGGCGGCGCAGGCGGCTTTGGCCGACGATCTGCTTGGATATACGCTGGCCTTGGGGCAGGAGCCTTTGCGGCAGCGGATCGCCCGGCATTATTGGGACGAATACCAGTGCCGGGTGGACCCCGAGAGTGTGGTTGTCACCACAGGGTCGTCGGCTGGTTTTATCCTGGCCTTTCTCGCGGCCTTCGAGCCGGGCGATAGGGTTGCCATTGCCAGCCCCGGCTATCCCGCTTACCGCAATATTCTCACAGCGTTGGGTATTGAACCGGTTTTGTTGCCGGTGGGCCCAGCCAGTCATTTCCAACCGACGGCCGAGCTGTTGGCGGCGCTGCCCCGTCCTGTCGATGGGGTGATTATCGCCAGTCCGTCGAATCCCACTGGCAGTATGGTGACGGGCCAATCCTTGGATTGCCTTTTGCGGTGGTGTCGGGAACAGGAGGTTCGTCTGATCTCGGACGAAATCTATCATGGACTGACCTATGGCATTCCGGCCAGTACGGCCGCCGTCGACAAGGGCGTCGTCGTGGTCAACAGTTTTTCCAAATATTTTTCCATGACCGGTTGGCGCCTTGGTTGGATGGTGGTGCCGCCCGAGCTTTTGCGTTCGATCGAATGCCTGGCTCAGAATTTATTTATTTCCCCGCCGACCCTTTCGCAGAAGGCGGCGTTGGCTGCTTTTGATTGTCACCAGGAATTGGGCCGCAATCTGGCCCGCTATGCTGAAAACCGGGCGATCCTGCTGGCAGAATTGCCGGCTGCCGGCTTTGGCGAAATGGCGCCGTCGGATGGGGCCTTTTATCTTTATTGCGATATTTCCCGTTGGTCCGACGATAGCGAGATCTTTTGTCGGCGCATGTTAGAGGAAACCGGGGTGGCAGCGACGCCGGGCATAGATTTTGATCCCTTAGGCGGGCGTAATTATTTACGATTTTGCTTCGCAGGGGCGACCAGCGATATCACTGAGGCGGTCCGCCGCCTGAAGCTCTGGTCAAAATAGATTGGCGATCTCGAAAAGTTGCGGCAAGAATTGCATTTAGAGTGCGGACGGTAAAAGCGTGGGGAGGATAAGGAATGCCAGAAGTGCTGAAGGGCGAAGAAAAGCCTGCCTGTCTTG
>DUZC01000044.1 GCA_013349735.1 Rhodospirillaceae bacterium | reverse complement strand
ATAGCATAAACAATCGGGCGGTATCAGCTCCATAGGCTTCAATTATGCCGGCCGGATCGACCACATTGCGCTTCGATTTGCTCATTTTCTCAGAGCGGCCGACGGCAACCGGTTGTCCATTGGCCAATTCGACGACCGAGCCATCACCCCGCTTGTCAATCTGCTGCGGATAAAGCCAAGCCCCTTCGGCGTTTTTATAGGTCTCGTGGCAGATCATGCCTTGCGTCAAAAGCCCGGCAAACGGTTCCTCGACCTCAAGATAGCCGCAGCGTTTCAAGGCGCGGGTAAAAAAGCGGGAATACAACAAATGCAAGACTGCATGTTCTATACCCCCAATATATTGATCGACGGGCAGCCAACGGTTGGCTGCTGCTCGGGTAAAGCCGCGCGAGGTTTCCCCAGGCGAGCAGAAGCGAGCAAAATACCAGGAGGATTCGAAGAAGGTATCAAAAGTATCGGTTTCCCGTTCCGCCTTTGCCCCGCAAGCCGGGCAGGAAACATGTTTCCAGCGGGGATGGTGGGCCAAGGGATTACCAGGTTGATCAAAGCTGACATCTTCGGGAAGGCAGACCGGAAGATCAGCTTCCGGGACCGGTACCACACCGCAGTGCGGGCAGTGAATGACCGGGATGGGGCAACCCCAATAGCGCTGGCGTGACACCCCCCAATCCCGCAAACGATAATTTACGGCACGACGCCCAACGCCAGCCTTCTCCATCGCCTCAATCACGGTCGCTTTGGCGGTGGTTACCTCAAGGCCGTTCAAAGAACCGGAATTGATCAGAATGCCATCATCCAGAAAGGCTTCATTCCCGATAACGATTGTGTTTGGGTCAACCCCTTTGGGGGCAACCACGGGGATCACCGGTAATCCATATTTACGGGCGAAATCAAGATCCCGCTGGTCATGGGCGGGGCAGCCGAAAACGGCACCCGTGCCATAATCCATCAAGACGAAATTGGCGACATAAACCGGAAGAATTTGCCCAGGCACCAGGGGGTTAAGCACCTTAAGACCAGTGTCATAGCCTCTCTTCTCTGCCGTCTCGAGAGCGGCCTCGCTGGTCCCCAAGCGATTACATTCCGCAATGAAGGCGCTCAGTTCCGGATCGCGGGTGGCCAGTTCCAGGGCCAGGGGATGATTTGCGGCAATGGCGGTGAAGGCGGCTCCATGAAGGGTGTCCGGCCGGGTGGTATAAACCTCCAGACGGTCGCTTCGCCCCACGAGCTCGAAAAACAAACGCAACCCTTCAGATCGCCCAATCCAATTTTCCTGCATCAGTCTGACCCGCTCAGGCCAGCGGTCCAACCCCTTCAACCCAGACAATAGGTCCTCGGCAAATTCCGTGATTTTCAAAAACCACTGGCTTAACAGCCGCTTTTCAACCAAAGCCCCCGAACGCCAACCCCGGCCGTCAATGACCTGTTCATTGGCCAACACCGTATGTTCCTCGGGGTCCCAGTTGACCCAGGATTCCTTGCGGTAAACCAGCCCAGCCTTAAGAAACTCAAGGAACATTCTCTGTTCATGTTGGTAATAGCTGGCGTCACAAGTAGCCAGTTCGCGGCGCCAGTCATAGGCCAGCCCCATGGATTTAAGCTGGTCCCGCATGGCCGCGATGTTTTCCCGGGTCCAGTCCGCGGGCGGCACGCCGTTTTGAATGGCGGCGTTTTCCGCAGGGAGACCAAAAGCGTCCCAGCCCATGGGATGCAAAACCGCATATCCCAAGGCCCGCTTATACCGAGCGACCACGTCGCCAAGCGTATAATTGCGGACATGTCCCATATGAATGCGCCCCGACGGATAGGGAAACATTTCAAGGACATAATATTTTGGGCGCGATTCATCGTCGCTAGCGGCAAAACACTGCCGCTGCTCCCAAACCGCCTGCCATTTCGCCTCAGCCTGGCGAACCGCGTAGCGCTCGGTTTCGCGCGCCATAACCTAGTTCTTGATGCTGCTGGCGGCACGCAACTCCCGGGCGCGGGTGAGAATCGCATTCTCCAGGTCAGTCGCGGTTTTAGCGTCTACCATTGAATCAACCCAGTTGCCGGCGGTGCTTTGCGTCTGGCGGAAGACCGAAACGCGCACGCCGTCCGACCGCAAAGCGCGGTCCATAATCAACACGGACAGCTTGAAACGTTCCCCATTGCTTTCCGGCGGCGCGTACCAATCCGTTATGATAACCCCGCCGAAGGGGTCGGCCGAGGCCAGCGGCATAAAGGCGATGGTATCCAGGCTGGCACGCCATAAAAAGGCATTCACGCCAATGCTTGAGGCCTCGTCCGCCTTTTTCCGGTCGCCACCAAAAAGGTTAAAGCCGTTGGGGCCGAACAAGGGCTCTTTCTTTTCCTCAGCCGTTTGGATCGGCGGTTCGCCCGGCTGCTTATCCGGATAAAGCGACTGGAATTGGCTGCAGGCGCCGACACCCAGCAAACAGGTCAGCCCCAAAGCTGCCTTCGTAATTTTGTCCATTACCATCTCTGTCTTCAGACCTCTGATATTCCTCCGGCGTTCGGCCGGGGGAGGTGGTATCCGACGGTTCCATTCTCTCGTATCACAGGGACCCGGTCAGACCAAGCGCCACGTCAGCCTGTGACAGATACCACCGCAAATTATCAGAGAAAAGCCGATGAAACAAAAAAACCCGCCGCGGCGTGACGCCGCAGCGGGTTGATGTGGATGACTCGCTCTGGCCCTGTCAGAGCGAGCACCAGGACGCGTTTAGAACAGCAATCCCACTTCAGCCATGAGGCGGGCTTGTGACGTCGTGTTGCCGTTTGAGCCAAAAGCCGCTCCACGCGGGGCGCCGCCGACTCCTACATAAGAGGCTTCAGCACGCGCGAAGAAAATGTCTTTCTGATAGGTGGGGGTCACCGTGAAGGTCCAGGCATTGCTGCTGGGTCCGTAAAGCACGTTGGGTCCGTTGGTGGTGCTGGAGGAACTGATATATTCGATTCGAACCGGAAGGCTGACGCCAGCCAAGGATTCTTCCGGGAAAGCATAGCTGGCTAGCAAAGCGCCACCAAAGGTCGACAGGTCCGCATTGGCTCCGATCGCTTTGTTCTTCGCCACTGTCGTATATTGCAGATAGGGCGTGATCGTCCAAGGCGCATTATTGTAGGTGTAGGCAAAATCATAGATGTCAGAATTATTCAGCAATACTGGCGTTGAAAAAGTATTCTGCAAATTCTGAGTGGTTGCACCGCCAGCCTGTACAGAGACCGAGTTGATCGGATCAATCGTATAAGTCGCTGAACCGGTGATCCAATTCATACTGTTCGAGTAAAAGCCATTGGAAACCGCCGCTGACAGGGCCAGCGGACCCGCCGTATAGTTGGCCTGAATACCCGTATTGATAACGTTTTCCTGGTTCCACAGCAAACCGCGCTCAATGTTCAAATTCTGATAGGTGAACACCCCTTCCGTACCAATCAAGGTCGGCAATTTGCCGGCCATAAGCGAAAAACTGTCAGAAGGCGCAAATTTCAGGAACGCGACCGGAACCAACCCGTAGGTGTCGTTGGTCATTTTGCTGGCCTGCAAATAACTGGTTCCCAGAACAGGCAAGGAATAACCGCCAGCCTGGGCATAGAATTGCACTAAACCTTCGGTCGTCTGGACGATCACCTGGCCGTTGCTAAGATCGGCACGGCTACGCTGATCACCAAATACAGTGCCGGTTTGGGTCAGGCCCAATCCCGACAAAACACCGGTAACATAGACTTTCCCGAGTGGACCTGCGGCGAAACTGGCGGGATTGGCATTGGCCGTCAGCGCCCCGCCCATTGCCGGTAACGTCATGGCATTGGAGGTCGGTGCCGCGGCGTCAGGGGCAGCAGCGGCGTCATCCGCTCGCGCCGGCAAGGAACCGACGCCGACCAGACTGCAGGCGATCATAGCGCAGGACAGTTTACTCATCTTCATGTTCAGGGCCCTCTCTGGCTACAGAGTCTTCAATAAAATTCGGCACTCTGTACACACAGGCACCGCTGTCCGTCCCTGGCCAAGCACGCGTAATCGCGCAAAACCGGCCAGCGACCTGCGAAATCCAAGCAAATCGTATGCCAGGGCCGCGTTTTAGGGTCAGCAATCAGCCAAATTGGCCCAGAAAGACGGGCAAGGAAAAATAAAAAAATCATTTTAATTCAATTAACTATCCTGGGGCTGAGGGGCCTGCGACGGCGGTTTTTCAAACGCGTCCAGTACACCGTGGCGGCACGGCACCGTTCCCTTCGACCTGGATAAGCCGGGTCAAACGCGCTCAATCCTTAGACAGAAGGCTTAATTTTTAGGCAATCTTCTGTTTCGCCCGTGGGTTAGGCGAAAAAGCGCGGGACTTTCTATTTTACTGACAGACCATCAATGGCGGCGATCCCGGCGGCACCGCTCTGTCTTAATGCCAAGACCGAACGGCCATTGATGCCACCCAGGGCGAAAATCGGGATTTTGCTGTAACGGAGCATTCGGCGGAACGAAAGACCTCCAAGGGCTTTGGTCTGGGGATGGCTTTTGGTAGGGAATACGGGCGATAAAAAGGCGGCATCAACGCCCCCTCGGTGCGCTTTGACCAGGGCCGAGCGATTATGAGCGGCCGCCGTCATAATGTGACGGCCTTGCCGGTGCCATAGCCGGATACGGGCGAGGGGTTGCTTCAGCATATGTTCCGGCAGATGCAAGCCCGCCCCCAGTTCGATTGCCAGTTTGATGTCGCCAGCGACCAGCAAAAACAGCCGCTGGGATCGGCAAAGGGGACGCAAGGCCAAGGCCAGACTCCGGCGCTGCGCTTCGTCGCGGTGTCGGACAATAACCATGCTGGCGGCCGGAAGCCGGCCAACCGAAGCAAAGAGATCGATTTGGCGATGCTGGTCCGTCACCATGGCCAAGCCCATGCGCCCTGTCTTCCATCGGCCGCCTAAATTGAGATGTCGTGCCAGGTCTGTTAGTCTCCACATCCTAAGATGATAGCATAGGATGGGTGGTGTGGCCGAAGGTGACGAAGCCGCTTTGTTGGCCCGCTTTGGTCAAGTGAAGGCAAGAATCGACGATTCGGTACGGGCGGCCGGTCGGGCGCCCGGCACCGTTCGCCTGGTTGCGGTCAGTAAAACCGCTCCGTCAACGGCTGTTTTGCCCCTGTTGGCCGCAGGACATCGCCGGTTCGGCGAGAATCGGGTCCAGGAGGCCGCTTCGAAATGGACAGACCTTCGCGAAGGTTGGGGGGACCTTCAGCTCCATATGATTGGTCCCTTGCAAAGCAACAAAGTCCTGCAAGCGGTATCCCTTTTTGATGTTATTGAAACGGTCGATCGGCCAAAACTGGCTTTGGCTTTGTCGTCAGCCATTCGCCAGCTTGAGAGGCGGCCCCTCTGTTTTGTCGAAATAAATATCGGCGCCGAACCCCAGAAAGCCGGTGTTTTGCCGCAAGAGGCAGATCAGTTTATTGATGACTGCCAAAGACGCTGGGATTTGCCTTTGGCCGGGTTGATGTGCATTCCGCCCCAGCACAGTGCGCCGGACGAAGCCTTTCATCAATTGGCTGAGATCGCCGCGCGCCATGGTCTGGTGGAGCTGAGCATGGGGATGAGCGAAGACTTTCCGCAGGCCATCGCCGCCGGGGCAACCATGGTCCGCATCGGGACGGCGATTTTTGGCCAGCGCCCGGATAAACCTGTTTAAAACAGTTTGTTCAGAGGCAGAGAATAAGACAGCAAAAGGGATTCTGAGCCGCCATTATGGCTATTTATGCCGGCATTGGACAAATGATAAAAGCCTAGGCCCAGGCGTGACTGATCGGCAAATCGCCAGGCAAGCTCACCCCCGGTACGGAACTCGAACTGTGATCCCAGGTTAAATCCATGGCCGCCATAGCCACCAATAGCGGCGGTTAACGTGGCAACAAGCTGGTCAGTAAGGTCGATATCTGTCAGGACACCGACATAGCCAAAATAATCGCCGTCCTGGGCGGCCAAAAGACCGATATGGGGCTTGAAAATCAGGAATTGCGCATCCGAATGATAAGCCAGGTCGATTTCAGGCTTGCGATAATTGCTGCGCAGTGTCTCCCAGCTACCGGCACCAATCCAAAGATAATCCGGATCGTCGGCCCATGCCGGAGCGATACAGCTCAAAAAAAAGCCGAGTACCAAAAGCGCGGCGTTGGTCTGTCGCATAGCTTTTCCCCTAAATTGGCCGATTTTTTCTTTCCCCTTTCGGCCAAAACTGCAAGGGGGGCCGCTTCCTTTTGGAAGACACAGTCAGGTTAAAAATTCTACAAAGGTCGAGAAAGCCGCGATAATAGGCAAAGAACTTATGCTTTCCCAGTCCTTTCATTGCTCTTCAGTGACGATTTTTCCGTCCCCGAGTTTGGCTGCCTTTTGATATTTATCGAGGCCAAGGGTGAAAGCCCCGACAAAATCAGCGCCTTTGACGGCCCCGTCGGGCAATCCATTGCGGGTCGCTGAGGCGGCCCGGGCATAGCCAGGAACAGCGGCAGGACCGGTGGTTGGCATTGGCAATGTCGTTTTGGGTTCGGCTGGCCCGGTGCGGGGTGGCAAGGGGCGGTAACGGATTGCGCTGTCTTCTTTGGCAATTTGTTCAGGAAGTTGACTTGCAGGGCGGCCAGATTCCCCGAACACCAAAAAGTCGGGATTCGACAGCGGGGCTGGCTTGGCTGCAGGCTCATCCTTGGGTTTGGGGGACGGGGTGGCTGAAGCCGCTGGCAATAAGGATAGAGGAGAACGGGACGGTGTGCCGCCGAATACAAGATATTCTCCAGCCACGACGGCTTGGCTACTGGCTGGCAGCGCGGTTTCGGACGATTGGTTGGTTGGCGTGTTGATGGCTAAGGCGGCGGCTGTTGGCGCTGGGGACGAATCCGTCACGGTATCGGACGACGCGATAGCCTCGGGAACGCGATCGGCCGCCACGCTATCGGCAGCCGACGTTGGGGCCGGGACGTCCGTTGCCAGTTGCGTCCCGCTCTCGGGCTGGCTGTTGTCAAACAGGGCGGCAATATTATCGCCGATTGATTGACCGGTTTGGTCTTCGACGGCCATATTGATGACGGCGCCAGCGATTCCAATCATCCCACCCCATAAAGCACCGCCAACGAATTCGGCGACGCCACCTTCCTTGTCGCCGGTTATCGCCTGATAGGCGATATTGACCAAAGGAATATGTTGTAACGGATTTATGATATCCAGGAGGTCGGAAAAACCAGGCCCATCCGGTTGATTGAAGGCGGAAAGCCGGCCCGGCGAACTTGTCGCTTCGGTATCAACCGGATTAGGGGAAAGCCCGATGGAATCGACGGCCATGGAGTCTACCTGCGCCAGAATTGCTTAACAGAGAGTCTTAGCGCAAACAGCGTGCCAATTTAAAACCGTGTAAAATCAATTAGATAAAATATCGCCGTGCCCAAGTTCGCGTTCTTTGCCGGGCAGGTTCTGCCCAGTGGTTAAAAAAGATGGCCGCTGCGGACGGCCTTGGTCCGCAAATAATGTTCGTTATGGGCATTGGCGGGAAAGCTGTGAGGAACGCGTTCGCTGACATCGATGCCATGGCGGGCGAGAGCGTCGACCTTTTTAGGATTGTTCGTCAGCAGCCGAACCCGGACTATTCCTAATTGCCGTAACATTAGGGCAGCTGGCAAATAAATGCGCTCGTCATCATCAAAACCCAGCTGCTGATTAGCATCCAAAGTATCAAAACCCTGGTCCTGCAGATCATAGGCACGCAGTTTATTGATCAGACCGATATTACGACCCTCTTGCGCCAGATAAAGCAGAACGCCGCCACCCGCAGCGGCCAAGGCGGCGATGGCCCCCCGCAGCTGATCCCCACAATCACAGCGCAGGCTGCCGAGCAAATCGCCGGTAAAACATTCGGAATGCAGACGCGCCAGAACCGGCTGATCTCGATCCGGCTTCCCCACGATGATCGCCAGATGCTCAACGCCGCCATCGGCTGGCCGAAATGCGACGATCCGACTGTTTTCCGCATTGACCAAAGGAATGCGCGCCTCAGCGACCCTTCTTAGGCTATGGGCGGCTTGGCCTGGATAGCCAAGAATGGCCTCGACAGTCAGTTCGAACAATCCTGCAACGGGTTGTTGCAGGGGGGCGGCGACGGCCGCGGGCAGCAGGCGGGCCAATTTAACCAAGGCGATCGCGGCGGCAGCCCAGGCCGCAGGCGTGCCCAGACGCCACGGCCCATCCGTCGGCTGAGTTTCCAAAGGATCTGCCAGGGCGCGCATTTGCTCGACCGAAAGCGGCTGGTCTGCCGTTAAAACGGCAACGGCCGGATCCTTAAAAGGCAGGCCTAGCACGGCCGCCCGTCGGGCCGTCACCAACAATTCGGGTTCCACACCAGCCCGGTCGGTCAGCTGGCGCAAAGAGTCAACGGTGACCGCTTCGGCGGCCATGATCACCGCCAGGCCAGCGGAACCCGCGTCAATCACCACCTGGCCACCGCGGCGCAGATCAGCGATAGCGCGATCAACCGCCACCAATGCGTTCGGTGCCGGTGGCAGGGGAAGTGGTTTGACAATCAGCGGTCTGGACATGGATCTGCAGCCAGGAGAGGACGAAGGGCGGCACGATAACCGCTTTTTGCGTTGCGAGAAAGGGTCGGTCCTCGATTTTCCTGCCACAGACAGCGACAGCGACGGAATTTACCTTTAGCATGCCCATCGATCATGCGAGATATGATCAGCGAAAGGACGACGGAGTGCGCAAACAATGTCCCAGCAGCTTCTGGTGGTCGATGCTGACGAACTTCTGCGTCGATCGCTTGCTGAGCAATTGGTCGCCCGGGGATTTATTGTCAGCCAGGCCGCGACAGCCGAAAGCGGCCTAAGATTTTTTGCCCAAGTCGATCTCGTCCTTCTGGAGGCAACCCTGCCCGAAGCCGAATGGTTTTGCCAACAGTTGTTGGAAAAAGCGCCAGGCAAGCCATTGATCGTTCTCGCCACAAGTCTGGCGCATATGACCAGCTTTGGTGCACTTGGCGTTCATGACTGCTTGGCCAAGCCCTATCGGTTAACCCATTTGGTCGAGCGCATTGAAACGCATCTGCTGTCCAGTCAGAAGGAGGTTTCGGCGCCAAGAATTGGCACGTTCAGGCTTTCAAGGCAAAATCGGCTTATGACCGATGATTCCGGCTGCGAGCTAAGGCTGACGGAGAAGGAAGCCGCTATTCTGGAATACCTGATTTTGGCCGAGCCCCGCGCGGTTCCCCGTCAGGAATTGCTTGACGAAGTTTGGGGTTATGCCGGAACGGTTTCCACTCATACTGTGGAAACCCATGTCTACCGTCTGCGGCGCAAGCTCGACGCAAAGGGCGCACCGACCATTTTAAGCGAAAAAGGAGGCTACCGCCTGGCCTCGCTTTCGAAAGGTTAGGCGGACATCCGCTCGGCAATACGACCAAGAGTCGAACCGATTTCCGGGCAGAATTGAGCCAGCTCTTCCGCCAAGGTCAGAGCCTCAGCGCGGTTGACCTCAGCACCGTTGCTTTCCGCATCCAGTATATCACAAAGCCGAACGAGCTTTTCCAGCGGTTCACTGCTGATATCCAAACGCCGCATTGCACCTCTCCCCATGTTGTAACAACCAGGGATTATAAGCGCAGCTCTCAATTTAGAGCCATGCTAATTGTGCAATGCAACATAACGATCATATGGGGGCCTCATTTGGCGGCCCCGCACAGTCCGGCTAATGGCGGAAATGGCGCATGCCGGTAAAGACCATGGCCAGACCTTCTGCATCCGCCGCGGCGATCACTTCGGCGTCCCGCATTGATCCCCCCGGCTGAATAACCGCCGTCGCGCCCGCTTGTGCAGCGGCCAGCAGGCCATCGGCAAAGGGAAAAAAGGCATCCGAGGCGACCACTGAACCCACCGTGCCTGGATGGGCAAGTTTGGCGGCATCCGCCGCCTCTTTGGATTTCCAGGCGGCGATACGACAGCTGTCGACCCGGCTCATTTGTCCGGCGCCGATACCAACGGTCACGGCGTTTTTTGCATAAACAATGGCATTGGATTTAACATGCTTGCAGATCCGGAAGGCGAACAGCAAATCGGCTATCTCTTCGGGCGTCGGCTGGCGCTTCGTCACAACTTTGAGATCGGCGGCACGGATCCGTCCAATATCCCGGTTTTGCAGCAGATAACCTGCGGCAATGCTCTTTAGGGTCATTCCTGGCCCGTTGGGGTCCGGCAATCCATCCGTCAGCAAAAGACGAAGGTTCTTTTTTGCGGCGAAAACGGCAATGGCCTCGGCATCGGCATCAGGGGCAATCACCACCTCGGTAAATAATTTGGCAATTTCTTCGGCGGTGTTCCGGGTCAATGGCCGATTCACGGCGACAATTCCCCCAAAAGCGCTGACCGGATCGGCGGCCAGCGCTTTAAGATAGGCTTCGGTGAGATCCTGACCAAGGGCGACCCCACAGGGGTTGGCATGTTTGATGATCGCGACTGCCGGTTGTTCAAATTCCGCAGCCAGCTCAAAAGCCGCATCCGTATCATTGATATTATTATAGGACAGCTCTTTTCCCTGCAGCTGACGGGCGGTCGCCACGCCAGGCCGCGACTCGCCGGAAAGATAAAGTGCGGCCTGTTGATGAGGGTTTTCGCCATAGCGCAAGGCCTGCTTGATCTCGGCACCAACGGCGATTCGGCGGGGAAACACCTGACCCAGCTGCCCGGCCATCCAGCCTGAGATCGCGGCATCATAGGCGCCGGTCCGTGCGTAAGCGATGGCGGCCAGTTCTTTGCGCAACGCCAGACTGGTGGCGCCGTTGCCGTCGGTCATGGCTTCTTTTATCCGCAGATAATCCTGGGGGTCGACCACCACCGCCACATCCTGATGGTTTTTAGCGGCCCCACGGATCAGCGCCGGACCGCCGATATCAATATTTTCGACGCAATCGTCGAAAGCAGCCCCTTTGGCCACCGTTTCTTCAAAGGGGTAAAGATTGACCACGACCAAATCAATGGGCGCAATGCCGTGGCGTGCCATGGCATTCTGATGGTCGGTATTGTCGCGAATACCAAGAATGCCACCATGTATGGTCGGATGAAGGGTTTTGACCCGACCGTCCAACATTTCCGGAAAACCGGTATGATCGGCCACTTCCTTTACAGGGAGTCCACCGTCCCTTAAGGCCTTGGCAGAGCCGCCCGTGGACAGCAATTCAACGCCGCGGCCAACCAGGAAGCTGGCAAAATCCAGCAAACCGCTTTTGTCGGAAACGGAAATCAGGGCGCGGCGAATGACAGGTTCGGACATGGGACTTCATCCTTGGGATCAATCGAAAAACGGGGCAGTCTATAGCATGCGATTGGCCGGCGGTGCAGGGGTTTCCTATGGCTGAAAGCTTGCCTGCAGCTCGGGAACCAAACCCTGAATAGAGGTCAGAACCGCCTTTTCGTCCAGACACCGGCAGGCTAAGCCCAGCGCTTCCAGTTTGCGCGCAATATCGGCGTAATCACCGGCTCGGACCGTTGCCAGAAGAATGCCGTCCAATTCCGTCGGTACCGGGGCTTCGGCGCCGTGAAATAATTCTTCGAAAAGCTTCTCTCCCGGCCGGAGACCCGTAAAATTGATTTTTATGTCTTGATCCGGGCGCAGTCCGGCCAGACGAATCATCTGCCTCGCCAGTCCGACAATCTTTACCGGGTCTCCCATATCAAGAACGAAGATCCTGCCCTGATAGCGGTCGGGATGATTAAAACCCAGGGCGGAAGCCTGAAGAACCAGTTCCACGGCTTCGCGGATCGTCATGAAATAGCGGGTCATTTCCGGGTGGGTAACGGTTATCGGGCCACCAGCTGCCAATTGACGCTGAAACAGAGGGACCACAGAACCGGTTGACCCCAGGACATTGCCAAAGCGCACAGTGACGAAACGGGTGC
>DUZC01000043.1 GCA_013349735.1 Rhodospirillaceae bacterium | reverse complement strand
GGCACCCAACCCAGCTCCCGTTTGATTTTACTGGCATCGATGGCATAGCGCTGGTCATGCCCCGGGCGATCCGCAACAAAGGTGATCAGGCGACGGTGAGGCCCCGCTGCCGATGGCGCCAGCTCATCGAGCAGATCGCAGATGGCTTCCACCACCGAAAGATTCGTTCGCTCGTTATTGCCGCCGATATTGTAGCTGGCCCCCTGGGCACCCCGTTCCAGGACCAGCCGCAGGGCCTGGGCATGGTCTTCCACATAAAGCCAATCCCGAATATTGGCTCCGGTGCCATAGACCGGCAAAGCTTGCCCGGCCAGCCCGCGAATAATCACCAGCGGGATCAATTTCTCGGGAAAATGGTAGGGGCCATAATTATTGGAACAATTGGTCAGCACCACCGGCAGGCCGTAAGTTTCGGCCCAGGCCCGCACCAGATGATCCGAACTGGCCTTGGAGGCCGAATAGGGCGAATTGGGCGCATAAGGCGTGGTTTCGGTGAAATAGCCGTCCGCGCCCAGAGATCCGAAAACCTCATCCGTCGAGATATGATGGAAGCGGAAATCCGGTAAGGGGTTCTCCCGCCAATAAGCCAAGGCCGCATTCAGCAAGCTATAAGTGCCGACGATATTGGTCTGAATGAATTGCCCCGGCCCGTCGATGGAACGATCGACATGGGATTCTGCGGCCAGATGCATGACGCCTTCGGGCCGATAACGGGCGAAAAGTTCAGCCATGGCGCCGCCATCGCAAATGTCGGCCTGAGCAAAAATATAGCGGGCATGGCCCTTTGCCTGAGGCAAAGACGCAAGATTGGCGGCATAGGTCAGTTTATCGATATTGACCACCCGATAATTGGTCTCATCCAGAAACTGCCGGACCACCGCCGAACCGATAAAACCGGCCCCGCCGGTCACAAAAATGGTTTTCATCACTTTGGCTCAGAAACAGGAAGGAAGAGCATGCAAACGCGGATGGGTTTTGTCCTTGTCTGACAAGATGGCATTTTCGGCTGAAACCGGCCAAGAAATGCCCAGATCAGGGTCGTCCCAGGCCAGCCCCCGATCATGCGCGGGCGAATAGAAGTTCGTGACTTTGTAAAGCACCTCGGTTTCGTCCTCAAGGGTACAGAAGCCATGGGCAAAGCCGACCGGAATGAACAGCTGGTTCCATAAAGCGGCACTCAACACCACCGCAACCGATTGACCAAAACTGACCGACCCAGGGCGCAAGTCAACAGCGACATCCAGAATGGACCCCTTGGTGACCCGCACCAGCTTGTCCTGGGCAAAGGGCGCCACTTGAAAATGCAGCCCCCTGATGGTTCCTTTAGGGCGCGACAGCGAATGATTGTCCTGAACGAAATTGGTCGGCAATCCGGCCTCGGCAAACGGCCGCGCATTGAAGGTTTCCGAAAAGAAACCGCGATGATCGCCAAAACGCCGGGGCGTGATCAGCTTCACATCGGCAATCGCGCAAGCTTGGATCTCCATAGCTTTCTCCGAAGCGACGGGTTAGACGGCGGAATAGTGCATGACAGCCTTCCGTTCCTTGGGCAGATTACCGTTTTCCCAGACGTTGTACAGGACACCCATGCAACAAAGACGCGTTCTGGTAACCGGAGCCAGCGGACAAGTCGGCGGGGCCTTCAAAATCGCGGGCCCCCGGCTGGGCTTGTCGATCCTTGCCCCCGACCGGTCTGCCTTCGATCTGTCGCGACCGCAAGAGCTGGCGGCGGCCCTGGATCACTTCCAGCCCGATATCCTGGTCAATTGCGCTGCCTATACAGCGGTTGATCAAGCAGAAAGCGAAGCCGAACTGGCCTATCGCATTAACGCCGAGGCACCCCGTCAAATGGCCCTGTGGTGCGGACGAAATCATCGCCCCCTGATACAGTTGTCAACCGATTACGTGTTTGCCGGCGACGGCCATAGACCCTACCGCGAAGAGGACCCGGTGGCCCCGGTCAGCATCTATGGCAAATCCAAGGAAGAGGGCGAGCGATGGGTCCGCCAAGGCTGCCCCGACCATATTATTCTGCGCACGGCCTGGGTCTATGCGGCCCAAGGCAAAAACTTCGTCAAAACCATGTTGCGGCTAGGCAAGGACCGGCCCCATCTGAACGTGGTCGCCGACCAACGGGGATGCCCTACCGCCGCTCATAACATTGCCGAAGGCCTTGGCCGGATTATTGCTTGTCTGGCCAAAGGGCGCGCCGACCTTTTTGGCACTTATCATTATGTGGATGACGGGGAAACCACTTGGCATGGCTTTGCCCAGGCGATTTTTGCCGAGGCCGCCAAACGCTGGGGCCATGGCCCGGAGGTCAGCCCCATCACCACCGATCAATATCCGACGCCAGCACGCCGGCCGGCCTATTCTGTTCTGGACACCAACAAGCTGCGAAACGCCTTCGCGCTGACCCCCCCTTGCTGGCGCGAAAGTCTTGCGCTGGTCATGGCAGAAATGATGGATGAACCGGCGGGTTCCCTCTCGCCAGCACAAAAAAAATAAGGCAGTATCGCCGCGCTTAATTTCTTGAGATCGTCCCAGCAAAATGAGCACATTATTCTTAACCCATGACGCCTGCCTTGATCATGACACCGGGGAATATCACCCCGAGTCGGCGGATCGCCTTAAGTCCATTATTCACATTCTTGAGCATGAGGATTTTTCCTTTCTGTTCCGCGATGAAGCGCCGCAGGCCAGTATGGAGCAGTTGCGCCGCGCCCATCCCGAAAGTCACATTGCGGAGATCCTCGCCCCTATCGCGGCCGGAGATTTTAAAGACGTCGATTCCGATACTATTTTGTCGTCCGGAACAGCCGAAGCGGCGCTGCGGTCTGCCGGCGCGGTCTGTTACGCCATTGATGAAGTGATGGCGGGAAAATGCCGCAATGCCTTTTGTGCGGTTCGACCCCCGGGACATCACGCCGAAAAGCAGCAGGCCATGGGTTTTTGCCTGTTCGGCAATGCCGCCATTGGCGCTTTGCATGCCAGGGACGCGCACGGTCTGCAGCGCGTCGCCGTAATTGATTTTGACGTACATCATGGCAACGGCACCCAACAGATTTTGTGGGATGAGCCGGGCATGTTTTACGGCTCGACCCATCAGCTTGACGCCTTTCCTTATACCGGCGGACCCGAAGAGCGCGGCCCTGACAATGGCTGTCGGGTGATCAATATTCCCTTACCCGCCGGCAGTGGCTCAGAGCCATTTCGTATGGCTTATAGTGATGGCATTCTGCCGGCACTGGATGACTTTGCCCCGCAATTGCTGATTATCTCCGCTGGGTTCGACGCACATGCGGCCGATCCCATGGCGCATCTCCGTCTTCAGGTCAGCGACTTCACCTGGCTGACCCGGCAACTGCTGGATATCGCTCGAAAACATTGCGCATCCCGGGTCGTTTCCGTGCTGGAAGGCGGTTACGACACCCGGGCTCTGGCCGCCTGCGTCGCGGCCCATATGCGCGCTTTAATGGATGGCTGAAAGGACTAAGGGCAATGGTCACCTTCATTACCTGGGGATCCGAGATGTCGGTGGGGTCCGAGTTGCTGGATGGGCACCACCGGATGATCATTGATTGTCTGAATCAACTGCACCCATTGCTGGATGGCAATGGCAATGAAGCCCAACTCGCCAAGGTCCTCACGCAGTTGGAAGAGTTTGTGCTGCTTCATTTCAGCGAGGAAGAACAGGCCATGCGCCATGCCGGTTATCCCGACTGGCGGGCCCACAAAGATCAACATGACCGCATGTATGATGTGGTCTTCAATTTAAAGGCCGATGCCGAACATGGCAGGGCCCTCGATGCCCGGCATTTGTTTGATCTGGTTTACAACTGGTTGCTGGATCATATCCTTGGCACCGACAAGCAATATCAGCCCTTTTTGGCAGCCCCCCATCCTGAAGCCGATGACAGCTGGCATCGGAGCAACGGCCGCCCCTATTAGCTTTGACCGGCCGCCCGCCCGCATGCTATTGGGCGGCCCATGCTGCAGATCACCGACCTCATTTACCGCATTGGCGGACGCCTGCTGTTCGACGGGGCAAGCTTGCGTATCGCCCAGGGTCAGCGCGTGGGCCTGGTCGGCCGTAACGGCTCGGGAAAAAGCACCCTCTTTCGTCTGCTTCTAGGGGATGCCCAGGCTGACGGCGGTCAGCTGTCGGTGCGCCCGCGCGCGCGTATCGGCACAGTAGCTCAGGAAACGCCTGATGGGCCGGAAAGCCTGCTGGAATGCGTTCTGGCTCACGATCCCGAGCGCATGCAGCTGCTGGCTGCCGTCGAAAACGGGTCTGAGCCCCATCGCCTGGCCGAGTTACATGACCGCCTGGCAGCCATCGAGGCCCATTCGGCGCCGGCGCGAGCCGCCGCCATCCTGAGCGGTCTGGGCTTTGACGCCGAAGCGCAAAGCCGGGCCGTGGGCAGTTTCTCGGGAGGCTGGCGCATGCGGGTTTCCCTGGCAGGCGCCCTTTTTGCCAATCCGGATTTGCTGCTGCTGGACGAACCGACCAACCATCTTGATCTTGAGGCAACCCTATGGCTGGAAAATTATCTGGCCAGTTATCCCGGCACCTTGCTGGTTATCAGCCATGACCGGGAATTGCTGAATATCGTCGCCGAACGGATTGTTCATATCGATCAGGGCAAGCTCGTGGCCTATGGCGGAAATTACGACCGCTTTGAAAAAACGCGCCAGGAAAAAATGGAACTGGCTGGCAAGGCGGCTGGCAAGCAAATGGAACAGCGCCAAAAGTTGCAGGCTTTCATTGATCGCTTCCGGGCCAAAGCGACCAAGGCGGCCCAGGCGCAAAGCCGCATAAAAATGCTCGAGCGGTTAGGCCCCCCCCTGTCCGTGATCGAAGAGAGAACGATCAGTTTCGATTTTCCTGACCCCGAGGCTTTGGCCCCGCCCATGCTGACGGTTGAGCGTGGCGAAGCCGGTTATGCCCCGGGCCAGCCTGTGCTGCGTCAGCTCTCTTTTCGTATCGATATGGCCGACCGCATTGCCCTGCTGGGCGCCAATGGCAATGGCAAATCCACTTTGGCCAAGATCCTGGCCGATCGTCTGACCTTACAAAACGGCACAATCTGGCGCTCACCAAAATTAAGGATCGGCTATTTTGCTCAGAACCAAATGGAGGAACTGAACCCTCTGACCACCCCCTTTAATCATATGCAGGCGCTGATGCCCCTGGCCGCTGAAAGTAAAGTACGCGCCCAGCTGGGCCGCTTCGGCTTCGGTCAGGAAAGGGCCAATGTCAAGGTTTCCAACCTGTCGGGTGGTGAAAAGGCGCGTTTGCTGTTCGCGCTGATGAGCCGTGACGCCCCGCATCTGATGATCCTTGACGAGCCCACCAACCATCTGGACATTGATAGCCGCGAAGCCTTGGTGACCGCGCTGAACGCTTATGAAGGCGCCGTAATTCTGATCAGCCATGATCCGCATCTGATCGAACTGGCCGCCGATCAACTCTGGCTGGTCGCGGATGGGCGCGTGCAGGATTTCGATGGCGATCTTGAGGCCTATCGCCGCTTGCTGCTGGATCAGGCCCGGGAAAGCCGTCGGGATGATCGCCAAGGCAAGCAGGAGTCCAGGCGGGGTGACCGTCGCTCGGCTGCCGAGCGCCGTCAGCAATTGGCTCCCCTGCGCAAGGCCGCCCAGGATGCAGAGAAGCTGGTTGAGCGGCTGGGCCGGCGTAAAACCGAATTGCAAGCCGAATTGGCTGATCCGCGGCTCTATGACGGACCGGCGGAAAAAGTCACGGCGGCCCAACGCACGCTGGCTGACGCTGAAAAGGCGCTAGCCCAGGCCGAAGAAGCCTGGCTTCTTGCCCATGATGCCCTGGAAAAAGCCGAAGACCCTTCGGGATAGCTATTTGTGCAATATCTTCGGTACAGCATTGCTTTCGGTGCGCAGCCGGTAAGCATCTGGCAGGCGTGACCCCAGCAAAGGCCTCAGATATAGACGGAAGGCATCGGTCACATCGGTACCCGAGGGGGCGATAAAGGCATCGGGCATGGTCCGGGTCTGCCCGGCCACCAGAGCCAGCGGGACCAGACGATAATCCACCGAATAAAAGCCGGTGCGCTGGATGGTCACCGACCCATCCTTGTCGCCCCACATCGCATATTGCACGGCCTTTTCGCCGACTTCGCGGGCTTCCCGCTGATCGACATCGGAGACGCAACCGGCAAAAGACCGTTGGATATAGCCCAAAGTATCACCGCGCACGCGTTTGATATTCAGCTTTTGACGAATTTCCTCGGTCAAAAGGTCCGCCAAGGCGCCATTTCCCGACAATTGGACATTGCCATGGTCATCGCGTTCGGTTTGTTTGGCCAAGCGCGAGGCAATAGGAACCCCGGTCCCGTCATGAATGCCCTCGGAGACCGCTATGACACAACGACCATGGCGGTCATAGGCGCTTTTTACATCGGAAATGAAGCGCTGAAGGTCGAAAGACCGTTCCGGCAGATAAATCAAATGGGGGCCGTCATCGGGAAATTTTTTTCCCAAGGCCGAGGCCGCGGTCAGAAAGCCGGCATGGCGCCCCATCACCACGGCAAGATAGACCCCGGGCAGAGCCCAATTATCCAGATTAGCCCCCATGAAAGCCTGGGCAACAAAGCGGGCCGCCGAAGGGAAGCCAGGGGTGTGATCATTTTCCACCAGATCATTATCGATGGTCTTCGGGATATGGATCGAGCGCAGGGGATAACCGGCCTTGGCCGCCTCTTCGCTGACGATGCGCACCGTATCCGAACTGTCATTACCCCCGATGTAAAAGAAATAGGCCACGCCATGGGCGCGCAGAACCTTGAAGATCTCCTGGCAATATTTCAGATCTGGTTTATCCCGGGTCGAGCCTAAAGCCGAGGCGGGCGTTTCAGCGACCATTTCGAGATTATGGGTGGTTTCCTGCGTAAGATCGAAAAAGTTCTCGTCAACAATACCGCGCACCCCATGGAACGCCCCATAGACCCGCTCGATTTCACGGAATTTGCGTGATTCAAGAACAGCACCAACCATCGACTGATTGATTACCGCGGTTGGCCCGCCCCCTTGCGCCACCAGTACCTTGCCATGCAACATCAGTTCTCTCCTTCGCTCGGCGCTTTGGTTCTTGCTTTCTCTTCCCAACCACCGCGTTCCCCTTGCTGATAATAAATCAGCGACCATCCACGCCCTTGCCAATCTTTCCACAAGGTCCGCGCTTTTTGCAGCGCCTCGGGGTCATTACCATCAAAGAGATTAAAACAACGCGTGAAGTCAGCTACTTGCTCTGACACCACCCCATCGGTCAACATTAACACATCGGCAGCATTAGGATTTTCATCCTGATAGGTAAGGCAGATCGGCTGCAAGGCCGCATCGCCCTCGTCGGCCCGCCCATGTGGCAACCAGGAGTCCGGCAACCAGGTCCATAACAGACTGTCAAGATAGGCCACCCGCTCGGCAGAGCCGGCCATCACGACGATGCGATGGCCGGCTTGCAGGGCCCGTTCCAATAGACGCGGCAAGGCCTGATCAAGAGAACTGCGCTGCAAATGGTAAAAACCAATGCGGGGAGACATGGAATGACTTTACCTTTCCAGATAACGGGCCACCAGACGATCCAGGAGACGAACGCCAAAGCCGGTCGGTCCTTCCTTCGCCAGAGGCCCGTCTTCTTCCAACAGACTGACCCCGGCAATATCCAGATGCGCCCAAGGCAAGCCGGCTGGCACAAAATGCTGGAGGAAGCGGGCCGCATGCAACGCATCCGGACCCTCTTCCCATTGGCAATTCCGTAAATCGGCGATGGCGCTTTTCAAGGCCTCGTCATAGTGATCGGTCAAAGGCAGGCGCCACAGCCCTTCGTCCTCGTCCTCGCCAGCCGCCAGTAATTTTTCCGCCAGGTCATCATCGGCAGAGAACAGGCCGGCCAGATGACGCCCCAGAGTTACCTCCACGGCACCGGTCAATGTCGCCAGATCCACCATCAAAGCGGGCTGATAGATTTTGGCCCCATAGGCCAAGGCATCGGCCAGGGCCAGACGCCCCTCGGCGTCGGTGTCCAGGATCTCGACACTAAGCCCGGAAAAACTGCGCACCACATCCCCCGGCCGCATCGCCCGACCCGAAGGCATATTCTCGGCCAGGGCCAAAAGCCCTACGACATTGGCGGCGGCGCGCCGGGCAGCAATGGCATAAAGGGCACCGGCCACCGCCGCGGCCCCAGCCATATCGCCCTTCATCTCGTCCATGTCTTCTTCATCTTTGATATCGAGGCCACCGCTGTCAAAAGTAATCCCTTTTCCGACGAACAGCATCGGTGGCGCGCCCTTTTGCCCCCCCTGCCAGGACAAAACCAAAAGGCGCGCGGGAATGGCGCTGCCTTGCCCAACCGCCTCTAACAGGCCAAGCTCGTCCGGTTTGACTTCGGTAATACTGACCCCCAGGGCGACCAGGGGGGCGAGAAAGGTGATAAAGGATGCCGGCGTAAGGCGGTTGCCCGGAGCCACCACCAAATCCCGTGCCAAAGCGGTGGCGGCGGCAAGCCCGGCCAAGCGGTCAAAACAAGATTGGGCCGACGCGGGGTCTTCGGTGACAAAGACCGCTTCGGCCAGCGTCCAAACCTCGTCCGGATCGGGCTTGCTTCGATAAAGCGAAGGGGCCCGCCAGGAACGCAAGCTCATGCCGAACGCTATTTCTGCCAAGGCCTGGACAGGCAGATCCAAAGCGACATCAAGCCGCACAATGCCGCTGTCGGCAAGTTCGCCAAACAAGGCCCCGCCGATCCGACGCCACCGGCAGGCCCCTTCGTCCTCGTCGTCTGCGTCCAGCCCGACCAGAACCAGCCAGCCCTCCGCCGTCAAAACCGGCAGGACATCCTCTTCCTCGGCCTTGAAACTATGCCGTCCGGCCAAAGCGCGGCTGACCAGCGGTTCGGCGGCCAGAGCCCTGGGCTGCAGAAGCGGCCCAGGACGCAGACCGACGGCCAGAGCCTCCGGCGATTTGGTAAACGGCGCGAATCGGACCGACAGCACAGCCGCATCAATCTTCGTAGGCGTCGGCGACCAGGCGATCAAGCAAACGGACACCAAAACCGGTCGCCCCCTTCGGGGTCACCGGCCCATCTTTCTTCGCCCAGGTCACGCCTGCGATGTCGAGATGCGCCCATTTGCTGTCCTTGACGAAACGCTTAAGGAACATGGCGGCGGTAATGCTGCCACCTTCCCGGCCGCCAACATTCTTCATATCGGCAATGTCGGACTTGATCTGCTTGTCATAGGGATCATCCAGCGGCAAGCGCCAAAGCTGTTCGCCGACCGCCTTCCCCGCTTTCGTCAGTTGTTCGGCCAGCAGGTCATCATTGGCAAACAGCCCGGCATAATGATCGCCCAGGGAAATAATGATGGCCCCGGTCAAGGTTGCCAGATCGACCATCGCTTTAGGTTTGAAACGTTCCTGGGTATACCAAAGCGCATCGGCGAGCACGAGCCGGCCTTCGGCATCGGTGTTGATGACTTCAATCGTTTGACCCGACATTGAGGTGACGACGTCGCCCGGGCGCTGAGCCGTCCCTGACGGCATATTCTCGACCAGACCGATGACGCCCACGGCATTGACCTTGGCCTTGCGCTGCGCCAAAGCCTTCATCAGGCCAATAACCACGGCGGCCCCGCCCATGTCCCATTTCATGTCCTCCATTCCCGCCGCCGGCTTAATGGATATGCCGCCCGAATCGAAGGTAACCCCCTTGCCAACAAAGGCGACCGGGGCCGCCGCGGCATCCTTTGCGCCCGACCAGCGCATCACCACCAGCCGGGACTCGCGCTCGCTGCCTTGACCGACCCCCAGCAAGGCGCCCATTCCCAGCTTTCGCATCTGCTTCTCGCCCAGAACTTCGACCTGGATGCCATCCTCGTCCAGCGCCTTGGCATAGGCGGCCAGGCTTTCCGGATAGATCACATTGGCCGGCTCGCTGGCCAGATCACGGGTCAACGTTACGCCCGCCACCACTTTCTCCAACAGGGAAAACCGGCTTTTCGCCTTGGCATGGCGGTCCAGCGCGAAGACCATTTTGCGCACGCTGGGCTTGTCCTCGTCCTTCTCTTTGGTGCGGTATTTGTCAAAGCGATAGGCCCGCAAACTGGCCCCTAAAGCCATAGAGGCCGCCAGCCCGGCCCCGCCGCCGCAGGGGGCGTCCTCATGATCATCCAGCAAAACCGTAATCTGCTGGTCCCCGGCATTCTGCAATTGGGCCAGGATGGTTCCGCCAAGCGCTTCTGCCGCCAGAGAATCCAGCTTTTCCTGTTTGCCAAAGCCAACCAGAAGCAGCCGCTGAACGGCCAACCCAGACGGGGCCGGCAATAGCAAGGTCTGATCCCGCTTTCCCGTGAAACGGCCAGAAGCCAGGGCACGCTGGAGCTGCCCATCGGTCAATTGGTCGATGCGCTCGGCGCAAGATGTCAGAACACGGCCTTCGAAAACACCGACGACCAGGGCGCCTTCGCCTGGCAGATCCGCTTTGGCAAATGAGATTTTCATGAATGGATTTCCGTGCTGGATAGAGGTTGACCAGGAAAATGTAGCACCCGTCTCACCGAAGGGAAGGATAAAGCGAGAAGGACCCTATTCGAACCCCTCGACGTCCTTAGGGACGTCATGATCCTTGGCCATCACCCAGAAAATCCCGCCAGGCAAAGCGATCAGAATGCTGACCAGCCCGAAAAGGACGGACAGGGCCGTAGCCTCGGCCGGCGCGACGCCGACAAAACCGAAGACGGTGACCATGGCCAGTTCGCGCGCCCCCCAGCCCGCGATGGAAAGGGGCAATGTCGCCACCAGGATGACCGGGGGCACCAGAACCAGACAGTCGATCAGGGAAACCCCGACCCCCAGGCCCAAAGCCAGAACCCACACCACCATCGCCAGATTTATATGGCCGGTGATGGCCACAAGCATCGTTGCCAAGCCATATCCGGGACTGAGAAAGAGCCGTCGGGTATCCCCGGCCAGTTTGGCAAAACCTCGGACCAGTCGCCATTGGCGCAACGAAACCGGCACCCGATCCAGCGTCATAAGAACGGCAATGCCCAGCGCCGCCCCTAAACAAAGCAGCGGAAACAGCCATTCGGCCGAGCGGTCCTTGACCCGATCCAGCAACAAGGGCTCGAGAAGCGTGACCAGAAAAACCAAGGCAAAAACCGTGGCAATCCGCTCGAGCATGACAGAATTGACCGAAGTCGCCAGATCCAGCCCTTGTTGACGGGTCTTCCACATGCGAACGGCGTCCCCACCCACCGCACCTGGAAGAACCTGACCAAAAAAATTGCCAATGCAGAATAATTCACAGGCCTTGGTGAAAGGCAGCCAGGCGCCGATGGCGCGCAACACCAACTGCCAGCGTCCGGCGCAGATGCAGACCTGGACCACCTGCAGCATCAAGGCGCCCAGAAAGGCCTGGAGCGGAAGGTGCCGTCCGGCCTCCCAGGCCGCGCGCAGGTCAACCTTGGATTGAAGATACCAGATCGCACCACCGGTCAGGGCCAATTTGCTGGCCAAGGAACCCCAACGCTTGATCATGAAAATGTTGAACCCCGGCCAATCGCCGGGCGTTTTTATGTCATCCGGGCGCGCTTTGCAACCTTACCGGCTGTCGCTTTGCCCCCCAATCGCCGGGACGGGGGTCAAAGCGCCCGGGCAACGGTCTTTGACATCGGCCACAGCCAGCTTGGGCATCCAAGCCCCAGCGCCCCAATTGAAACCAATCCCGCTCGATCAAGAGCGCGCCGCATCCAGGACACCAGGTGCTGCCTCCGGCGGCATCATGCACATTGCCCGTATAGACAAAGCGCAAGCCCTCTTTCATGGCCAGCGCCCGCGCCCGGGTCAGGGTGGCCGGTGGCGTCGGCGGCTTGTCCACCATTTTCCAATCAGGATGAAAGGCACTGAAATGAAGGGGAACATCGGCGCCAAGCTGAGAAAAGATCCAGCGGCTCATCGCGCTGATTTCCGCGTCGCTGTCATTTTCCCCAGGGATCAGCAAGGTGGTGATTTCGAACCAGACCGAGGTTTCACGCCGTAAATAAAGCAAGCAGTCGAGGACCGGTTGCAGATGTCCGGCGCAATGGCGATGATAAAATTCTTCGGTAAAGCCCTTCAGATCGACATT
>DUZC01000042.1 GCA_013349735.1 Rhodospirillaceae bacterium | reverse complement strand
TGCGCTTCAATTTCTTTCAGTGCGGTGATCTCGGTTCCTGTTCCCCGATAACCGAGGAACATCCCGTCATCCGCGAAAAACGGGATGCCGCTGACCCGAAAATATTTTTGACCTGCTGGGGTATCGATGGGGTATTGGAAGTCTCGGAAGGCACGATGGGCGCGAAGATCGGCGAGATGCCGCTCAAGAGCGTCCGGATCAATTTCGACAATCAAATCTTCGCGACGTTTGCCAATGATAGTGGCGGGGTCTCGACCCGTCACATGCCAGAAACGTTGTGAAAACCAGCTGAATCGGAGATTCCAATCCATCTCCCAGAACCAGTCGGACGACGCTTCGGCAAAGGCCGCGAAGCGATCGCGGCTAGCGCGAAGTTTTTCCTCCATCTCATAATGTTGGGTAACATTGGTATGGGAGACGATTGCCCCCGGCTCATCGCCGGCAAGGGACGCGATATCCAGGCGGAACCAGCGCTTTTCGCTTGGCGAATCACAAGGATAGTCCATCGAAAACCGGAATAGGCGACCTTCTACGATGTCATAGATCGTTTGTGCCGAAGGGCTGGGTGTTTCCAAACCAATATCCGGTCCACAGCAAACCGATCCATAAATTTCACCAATGCAGTAATTGCTGGGACCGCCATTGGCGATCGAAAAGTCGCGCCAAGCCTTGTTAACCAGGGTGATTCTTCCCTCCTGGTCAAGAACGGCGATATGCTGAGGCATCGAATCGAGGAAGGTCAGCATTTGATCGCGCTGGCGTCGGATCTGTGTGGTCAACTCGTCGTTTTTGGCAATAAAGGACTGCATGCGCCAGGCAGCGAAGGTCGTGATGAGCAGAAAAGCCAAAGCGATAATAACCGCTTTAACCAAGGTAGAGCGCCAGCCCGCCATATAATCCTCGCTGGACATCCCCACCACTAAATGGAACGGCACCGCGGTAAGCCGGCGATAGGCTTGCGTTCGTTCGATTCTGTCGCCAGCTTGTGGTGTGTGAAATGTTTGTTCCCGAACCCCGGACTCGATAACAGCCTGGAGCTCTTTAGAAAAAGTTTTGGTGCCGACCTGTTGGGTTGGAATGTCCGAGGGTGGAAAGCGTGAAATCAGCGCTTTATTGGTGTCACGCAAGAGCGCTATATCGTTTTTGCCAAGATGTAGACCTGACATTTGGTCAGTAAAATGACTGACCAATACTCTGGCTGAGATAATACCTGCAAATCTTCCGTCAGGAAAATTGTAACGATGTCCGAATGCAATAATCCATGATTTAGTGACGCGCCCAAAAAATAGGTTTGATACAAATGTTTTTTTGTCATTATTTGTTTTGGCGTTAATAAAATAATCTAAGTCACTAATACTTTGGTAGTGTTTGTTATCTATACTATTGCCATATTTTAAGTTTCCGGATTCATCCGTAACGCGAAATTCAACATCCTCGTTAAGCCAGGCGCTTCTCTGATTCAGTATTGAGTTAACACTAGCCTCGTCAAAATGGCCTTTTGTTTGCAAAACGGCTTCTAACTCACTGCTTATCGCCTTAAGGACGATATCAATTTTACTGGCATCGTTACTGATGTTTTGTTCAAGTAAAAGAGCCATGTTTTCTAAAGAAGATCTCACCTCATTTTCTTGTCTTTCTCTTTCTGTTAATAATCCATAAGCCATCAACCCGGAAACAAAAATATTTACAGCTATAACAGAAATAATAAATGTTGACTTAATTGATCTTCTTTGTGTGCGCACAAAGGCCTCTATTGTGGGTTGGCAAAATCTAGTCAGTAATTTTTTCGTTATTTGTAAAAGACGAACTCATGTCATTCAATTGTAAATCGCGGTAAAAAAACGGCAAGCTTGCCGTGATTGGTGGATTCTACCGGGTGAGCAACGGGCTCGCTTAATCATGGCGGCATTTTTGATAAGGCTCAAGGTTGCCATTCGGCCGCCAGCTTCTGCGCTTGCGCAAGTTCGGTCGGGGAAAGAGTCCTGGCCAGAAAATCACGATTGGCGGCGGCTTGTTTATTTCCCTTTTGGGCCGCAATTGCGAAATATTTATAGGCTTGGATATCGCTTTTCTCGATGCCCTGACCGAGATGATAGCCTGCGCCGAGATTAATCAGAGCCATCACAAATCCCTGGTCGGCAGCCTTGCGATACCAATGCATGGCCATGGCGTCGTCTTGCGGGACGGCCAAGCCATCCTGATACATCAGAGCAAGATTGAACTGGGCTGGAGCGAAGCCTTGCTCGGCCGCTTTGCGGTACCATTTCAGGGCCATGGCGTCATCCTGAGGAACACCATGGCCTTGTTTGTAGCCGTTGCCGAGATTGACCTCGGCGTTCACAAAACCCTGATCGGCTGCCTTGGCAAACCAACGCATGGCTTCGGCGACATCCTGGGGCAGGCCGTCCCCATTTTGATAGAGCACCGCGAGGTTGTTTTGTGCGGCGGCAAATCCCTGGTCTGCCGCCTTGCGATACCATTGGATGGCTTCGGAATAGCTCTGGGGTACCCCCAGGCCGTAACTATATTTGACGCCCAGATCATATTGGGCGATGGCAAAGCCTTGATTGGCGGCCTTGAGGTACCATCGCAGCATTTCTTCATTGTCTTTGGGAACAGCCAGGCCTTCCGCATAAAGACTGCCAAGCGCAACCTGGGCCGGCGCAAAATTCTGGTCAGCCGATTTGCGGAACCAAAACAAAGCTTTGACATAATCCTGCGTCGTACCGCGTCCGCTCGCATAGATGACCCCAAGCTGATATTGAGCCGAGGCGTCCCCTGCTTCCGCCGCGACCATCGGGTCTTGCGCTGCCTTGGACCGAGTGGGGGCGTGCTGCCATGCCAGGGGCAGGGAGAAAAGCGTCAAGCAGAGCCCCAGCCCGGCAAAAGCCGCCGCGGGTCGCCGCGCTCGGGGGGCTTTCGAACCCTCTGGCCAAACGCCAAGGACCAGCAGACCGAGGGCGGCCCCGCCCAGCGCGCCGCCAAGATGAGCCCCGTAATCAATTTGCCCAGAATTGAGCATCGAGGCCAAGGGAAGCAGCGAGGGGATCAACATCTGGGCGGTCAGGGACTGCAGTCTTCTTCTTTCCTGACCTGCTGGGACCCTTCGTGACAGGACAGCGAGCGCTGCCAGAACCCCCATGATCGCTCCCGAGGCGCCGACCGAGACAATGTTTTCGCTATTGATCGTCAGCGACATCAGCGACCCGGTCAGTGCCGCTGCCAGGAAAATAGTACCAAGCCAGGCGCTGCCCGCCAGGCGTTCAAGGCGGGGTCCGACCAGGACCAGCGCAAAAATATTTAAAACCAGATGAAAGACGTCATGATGCAGCAATGTCGCTGTCAACAAGCGGAACCATTCCCCCTGGCGCAGAACCAGACGATGTTCCAGTCCCCCTAAGGCGATAAGGTCGTTGACGTCAAGCTCTTGCGGGCCCTTTTGGACCATGGTCATTTGGATCACAAAGACCAGGCCCAATAAAGCCACCAGACCCCAGGTCAGCCAAATCCTGGAAACCGGACTGCGGTCCATAGGTTCAGGGTTTGGGTGATTTGCTTCTTTATCCAAAGCCGTCACCGGAAGCAAGAAAGCCAAAAAGGTCAAGACTCTCAGAAATGGCAGTCTATAACAGTTGGCTAGTATGGTGCGCTTCGCTGTTTTTAGCTATCTTTGCAGGAGGATAGGCGCGACCGTGGGACTTATATCGGAAGCCTTCCTTTCTGATGCTCTGTCTTGGGTGCTGCCTTGTCGGTAAGTCTGGTTATTTTTAGTATCTATTTTTGTTTTCTGCTGGGGGCGTTGCTGGTGACCAGCCGGGGCGTCGATAGTCCGTGGCTGTTTCTGCTTCGTAGCCTCTTTCCGAATTGGCGCTTTTATCATGCGCCCGGGGACTCGCCCCGTTTGTATTTCCGCTATTTAGACGCTGGGCTTTGGTCCGATTGGCAGCAAATGATGCCGCGCTTTAAACGGCGTCTGTTCAATCTTTTGTTTAATCCTGGGGTCAATTTGGCTTTGACTGAACAAAATCTGGTTGATCATCTGGCCAACGACATTGCCGACTGCCAGGGCGGGAACGATGTCAGTGCCCTGGTGGTTTATCAAATGGTCGAACGGCTGGTGCGCCAAATAATCGCGGCGGAAGGCGGCCATATCAAACAGTTTCAGTTTCGGGTCTGTCTGGTGCCGTCTGGCGCGGCTTTCGATATGGAAGCGGGCACCATTTTGCTTTCGCCCTGCCTGGATTATTGAATGGATCCGATCCTTACTTTGGCCGCCCGCAGTACCGAACTGCTTTGTGCCTTCAGTCTGTGCCTGCAGACCGTCGAGTTTTTTTGGCTGCGCGAGCCGCTAAGTGAACGCGGAATTTGGGCGTTTTCGGTGCAAAAGGGGGGCTTGGCGCATGCGTCTTCCTGGGTGCAGCAGCTGTTTGCGATCCTTTCAAAAGACTCTGTCCATATCCTTCATCTTTGTCTGCGACTGATTGCTGTGCTTTGTCTTGGTGTGTACGGGGCTTCGTTGTGGCTGGTTCTCTTCTTGTTTTTGGGAAATGTCGCCATTCTGATCCGCTGGCGGGGCGCCTTTAATGGCGGCAGCGATTTTATGACCATGGTGGTGCTGACCGGCCTGTTGATCGCCACGATCCTGGGCGCCTTTAATAAGCAGGAACTAGGATGGCGAGCAGGCCTGATCTATATCGCCATTCATGTTACCTCATCTTATTTTATCGCCGGCTGGGTGAAAGTCCTTAACCAAGATTGGCGCCAAGGCAAGGCCTTGGCATTATTTCTGGATGGCGGCGTTTTCGGACCCCTGGCGAATAACAGTCTTTATTGGCGGCGCTGGGTGGCCTTGCTCTGTACCTGGAGCTTTATTCTTTGGGAATGTGTGGTCCCCATTGTCTTTCTTGACCCCAGACTGGCGGCCGGTTACTGCGCCATTGGTGTAATTTTTCATTTTCTGGTGTTCTGGTATTTCGGCCTCAATCGGTTCGTTTTCGCCTGGATGGCCACCTATCCTGCCGTTATTTACTTGGCAGTAGCCTTAGCGTGATTCTTTCTCCCCTTGACCCTTCCCTTTTGGGCGATCTCACCCTGGCGTTTGATCGGGCGCTTGGGGACGATCCCCTGGCACGCGAAGTGTTTCGCCGGATCACCACAAAACCGCCCGAAGGCGACCTGCTAACGCTGTCCGAAGACCCTGACCACCATGCGCAGGCCGTGGCGCTTTGCCAGAGATTTGGGTTCGGCATCTTGGATCTGGATCCTCAGGATTTCGTTACCTGGGATGGTCATTCCGTGGCCTGTCGCATGGCCCCCAGTGTGCTGATCCATGAAGTCGCACATTATCAATGCGCTGCGCCGGCAAGGCGCCGCTTGGTGGATTTCGGTCTGGGGGCCGGCCCGGAATCGGGGTGTAAAGCCGAAGGCATGGCGCAGCAGGCTTTATTTACGCCGGATATTGATGTGGAAGAGGGTCTGAGTTCGTTATTGGGCATTTTGTGGGAAGCTGCCTTGGACCAACCGGCGGTGCTGGCCTTTCTTGAGCAGAATTGGCTGGAGGGAGGCGACAGTCTGCACAATGTCGCGCATTTCCGCAAAGTCGTGCGATGGCTGTACGCAAT
The DNA here is from genome assembly GCA_013349735.1 of Rhodospirillaceae bacterium. Classification (GTDB taxonomy): domain Bacteria; phylum Pseudomonadota; class Alphaproteobacteria; order Rhodospirillales; family Magnetospirillaceae; genus DUZF01. Next base: position 6,644 of record DUZC01000042.1, on the reverse strand, counting down.
GGGGCTTATCACCGCCGCGGGCGAACCAACCACCGATTTGCGCCGGGAAGATGACGAGACCTTCTTTCAACGCTGGTTTCAGGAGGCTAAGGAAAGATAGTAATCCGGGCTGAAGCCAGCTTGGCGGCGGGCCTCAAGATTAAAGGGCGCCTTTAATCCATTGGTGAAGTGGCGACGAATGACCTCCTGATAGGTCGCAATCGGATCCAACGCACCCTGCTGGCAAAAATATTCAAACCATCTTACTCCCGTCGCCACATGGGCAATCTCATCCTCCAGGATCCGTTCAAGGACGGCGACACCGGCCGCGTCGTCGATGGCGCGCAAGCGGCGAATTGTCGCCGGGGCGGTGTCCAGTGCCCGGGCCTCCAGAGCCATCGGTATCACCGCCAGACGTTCACGGAGCAGGCCGCTGGTTTTTTCTGCGGCGTCCCATAGCCCGTCATGAGCGGATTCATTGCCATAGGCTGAACCCAGCGCCTTCAGTAAGGCCTCCAAGGCCAGGAAATGCTCAGACTCCTCATGCGCCACGCCGACCCAATCGTCAAAAAAAGCCTTTGGCAAATTGTCGCCGGCAAAACGCGCGATAATGTCCCAGGCCAGATCGATGGCGTTGAGTTCGATATGCGCTAAAGCATGCAGCAGTGCGATCCGCCCTTTGGTGCCGCCGGTTCCGCGGCGTGGCATACGGTTGGGGGGCAGTATTTGTGGCTGCTCTGGCCTTGCCGGGCGGGGCGGGGGGCGACATTGGCCGATTGCGACAATGTCACCGCCGCGCCAGGCTGAGCGTGTCAGACGGGTCAACCGCGTCTTTTCCAAAGGGTCCGCGGTCTTCAGAATGTCAACAGCAGCGTCCGTAAGCGTCAAAGTGCGGACAATTCGGCAAGAACTTTGCAGGCGTGACCGTCTACCTTAACTTTTCGCCAGATTTTGCGGATCACGCCATTTTCATCAATGAGGAAGGTTGAGCGTTCTATGCCAAAATATTTCTTTCCATAATTGGTTTTCTCGACCCAGACCTCATAATCCGCACAGACTTTGCCATCGGGGTCGGAAAGCAGCGTAAAGCCAAGCCCATATTTGGCTTTGAAGCGTTGATGGCTTTTGCTGTCATCCTTGGACAAGCCGATAATTTCAGCCTTGGCAGCGGAAAAGTCGGGGAGCGCCGCCTGGAAGGCGCAAGCCTCGGTGGTGCATCCCGGGGTGTCGTCCTTTGGGTAGAAATATAAGATAACTTTTCGACCCCGCAGCGATGACAGCGTGAGGGAACTGCCGTCGTCAGTGGCCAGGACAAAGTCAGGGGCGGGTGATCCTTGCGCGATGCTCATGAGTGGCTTTCCTTCAAGAGGGCGGTGCTGTCGATCAGCCGGCTATAGACCTTTATGACCCGATGGGCATGTTCGGCCATGCTGATCTTTAACGCTTCAAAATGAGGGTTTCCTGTCGCATGCACCAGGATATCGCGCAAGCGTTTTGGCGCATGAGTCTCGCGAAAGGCCCCCTCAATGGTTTGGCGCAACAGCTGTTGCACGGTTGTCCAGAGCCGCAGCGCCGCCAGCAGATGCTCTCCGCTTTCAGGGTCAATCAATCCAAGCGCGATCATTTGTTGGAGCGCTTCGCTCGTATTGCTGCGGAGAACCGACGGGTGGGTGTGTGCCCAGCGCAGTTTCAGATATTGGACGATAAATTCGAGATCAACTAAGCCACCCCGTTGATGCTTGACGTCCCAGGCCGAGGCGTCATGCAGTTCGGCCGCCATACGCCGGCGCATATCGGCGACATCGTCGCGCAGTTTTTCTGCGTCCCGCGGAGCGGTCAGGGTTGCGGTGACGGTGCTTTCGATGGATTGGCGCAGGGCCGGACTTCCGGTGATAACGCGGGCGCGGGTCAGCGCCATATGTTCCCAGGTCCAGGCCGAGTCAGCTTGATAGGCCACGAAAGCGGGCAGGCTGGTGGCGATTGGGCCGGCATTTCCCGAAGGGCGCAGGCGCATATCCACTTCATAAAGTGTGCCTTCTCCGGTTTTTGCCGTGATGGCATTGATGATGCGCTGGGTCAGGCGCGCGTAATAGGCGCTGGCCGACAAGGGCTTGGCGCCATCGGAGGTGCTTTGAGGATCGGGGGTGTCATAGACCAGGATCAAATCAAGATCGGAAATCGCGGTCATTTCCTGGCTGCCCATTTTCCCCATGGCGACGATCGCCAGGCTGCCGCCGGAAATACAGCCGTGGATCCGGGCGAATTCAGCCTCTACCCGCGGTTGCAGGGCCGCTAAGGCGGCTTCGGCAAGATCAGATAAATGACGGCCTGCCTGCGGTGGTTCCGTCAGCCCCCGCAAGATATGCACTCCGACACGAAACTTTTGCTCATTGGTCCAGCGTCGGGCGACGTCCAGCATCTCTTGGAAATCGTTGGACTGAGCCAGGGCCAGATCCAACTCCAAGGTCAATTCGGCCGCAGACCCGGGGGGAGCAAAAAAATCGGCAGAGAGCACGCCATAAAGCAAGGATGGGTTGGCCGCCAGCCAGTCTGCCATGCGTGGCGCGTCGCCCATGATTTCGGCGACCAGATCAAGCAAAGCGGGATTGTTGGCGAACAGTGAAAATAACTGCACGCCCGCCGGCAGCCTGGACAGGAAGCTGTCAAAGCGCAGGAAGGCAGCATCAGGATCCGCCGTGTTGGCAAGGGCCTTCAGAAGGGTCGGGGTCAGTTCCGTCAGAATCTCGCGGGCTCGGGTGCTGCGGGTTGCCTTGACCCTGCCATGGTGCCAACTGCGGATTTGCCTGGAAATCGCGTCCGCGGCTTTGAACCCCATTCCTTCAATGGTTTTCAAGGTCTCCGGTTCGGCTTCCGTTCCGGTGAAGACCAGATTGCCGCTGTCATCCAGCGGCAGTCCGTCTTCGAACAAGCGCGCATAATGGGCTTCAACGGTTTGCAAAATCGCGGTCAAAGCCGCAGCGAAGGCCGGGCTATCCTCATAGCCGAGGAAAACCGCCACGGCCCTCAGCCGTAAGGGATCGGCAGGTAAGGTCTGGGTTTGCTGGTCGTCGATCATTTGCAACCGATGTTCAACCCGGCGCAAAAAACCATAGGCGTCCGTCAGATCTTTGGCAGCCTGCGGATCTAGATGGCCAGCCGAAGCAAGCGCCGCCAGGGCTTGGCAGGTGCCTGGCTGGCGCAAATTGGGATCCCGTCCCCCCCAAATCAACAATTGGGTCTGAGCGAAAAACTCTATTTCGCGAATGCCGCCGCGGCCCAATTTGATATTGTGGCCGGCGACAGCGATCTTACCCCCTCCTTTATGGGCGGTAATCTGTCGCTTGATCGAATGAATATCCTGGATGGCCGCGAAATCCAGATGTTTGCGCCAAATAAAGGATCGCAGAAAATCAAAAAAGGCGGCACCGGCGGCTTCATCGCCGGCAATCTGCCGCGCTTTGATCAGCGCGGCTCTTTCCCAATTTTGGCCTGATCCTTCATAGTAGGTTTCGGCAGCAAGAACAGAGACCGCCACGGGCGTTGCGCCGGGGTCCGGGCGCAGCCGCAGATCGACCCGAAAAACATAACCGTCGCCGGTTCTGTCCTCAAGAATTCCAACCAGTTCGCGAACCATGCGAACGAACATTTCCTGGATTGAGCGTCGGCCCCGATAGTCCACTTTGTCGCTGTCATAAAAGACCATCAGATCGATATCGCTGGAATAGTTCAACTCTCTGGCGCCCAGTTTCCCCATCGCCAGCACCACCAGACCGCTCGCCAATTCGGGATGGTCCGGGTCCGGAAGCATCAGTTCGCCGCTCTGATGGGCTCGGCTCAATAAGTGACGGACGGATTGTTGGACGGCCAATTGGGCCAGAGCGCTCAGGGCGCCGGTGACCTGCTCCAATTGCCAGCAATTGGCGATATCCGCCAAGGCGATAATCAGAGAGGCGCGTCGTCGCGCGATACGCAATTGGCTTTTCAGAACCTCGGTGCTGGCTAGGGGATTTTCCTCGCTTTGCAGTTTCGTCAGCAAGGCAGTGAACATGCTGTCAGGGCCGTCCCGAAACAGTTGCTGCAGCAGCTGGCTTTCACTTTTGAGCGATTGTGACAAAAAAGGACTGTTACCGAACACAGAAAGGATCAGGCTGCTTTGCAGGGCATCCGGTTGCCAGCCAATGAGGCATTCCGACCATTCCTGAAAATGTTTCTGGGCGATGGCCGGATCTGCCGGGGCGGGAATCTGACGGGCGTCCAGGGTAAAGGTCGCGGACATAACTTTCTTCTCACGGGCAGGGTGAATTTTATACCATCCTTCGCCTGGCCTTATGCCAGAATGATTGGCCTTGGGTCCGGTTCCGTCACTTTTTTTGGCAATTTTTCGCGTGTTGACATTGTATTTTAAGGAAGTTCGGGCAAAGCTCGGAAAGTTTTTTGGCATTGGCCGGTTCTGTTCCCAGAGCCTGACCTTCGGGGAAGCGGCCTATCAGCATTGGCGTTCTTAACACGCTGCGCACCGCAAAGGCGCGCCTTAAGGAGTTTCCGAACCTTGGTGCAAGGCACCGTCAGAGGTTTAATCCAATTCATTGGCGCTATCGCCATGACCCTGTTGATCATCGGGGCATGGTTGGCGTTCAGAATTGCGGATCATCCGCTGGGCATGTCTTTTTTGACGCCCTATATCGAAGATGCCCTGACCTCTCCTGATCGGCGGCTGTCGGTCAAGCTTGAGTCCACTTTTTTCGGCTGGAGCGAGGACTCGCGCACATTGGAGATCCGAACCAAAGCCGTCCGTATCCTTGATTCTGAACAGCAGATCATCGCCGCCGTTCCGGAAATGGCCATATCTTTGTCAGGAGCCGGTTTGCTTCGCGGTGTCTTGACGCCAAAGCGGTTGCGCTTATATCGCCCCAGTCTGCATCTTTTGCGCGATGACAGGGGGCAGGTGCAAATCGGTATGGGCATGGTGCAGGCCGATACGGCGCCGTCAGCGGCGCTGAACGAGGCCTTGACGTCAATCCTGCAAGCGTCTGGGGATGTCAGTGCCCTGGCTCAATTACAGCAAATCGAGGTTTTAGGCGGCGACCTGGTGATCGAGGACCTGGGGCAGAACCGGCGTTGGCATGCGCCGCATGCGGATGTCCGGCTGTCCCGTGAACAGGGAGGGGTCGCCGCCTCCTTCGGTCTGGATCTTGATCTGGACGAGCGTCTGGCCCATTTGTCGGGGCATGGCGTTTACCGGCCTTCGCAAAATAGTCTTGAGGCCAGTCTTGGTTTTGATCAACTTGATCCATCGCTACTGGCGGATTTCTCGCCGCAACTCGCCCCGCTGGACATTCTTCATCTTGCTTTAAGCGGCGAGCTGAAATTTCTCTATCAGCTGGATGCTAAGGCAACCAGCGGTCAATTTGAGCTGACCGGCAGTGAAGGGGTCATCGACGCCTCGCTGGCCCTGGGGAACAGTTGGCCGATCAAAGCGGTGGTGCTGCGCGGTGGCTGGACTGTGAATAGTCTGGCGATTGACAGCTTCCGGGTCGATCTTGGCGGGCCGGTGGTCAGTATCAATGGCAAGGTCGAGACGACGGCAGAAAATGTTGCGATCGATTTGGGCGGCCGCATTGAAAACCTGCCCGTTGATGACTTGAAAGGCTTCTGGCCGCCGACAGTGGCGGCAAATCCGCGCGACTGGATCCTAAAAAATCTATCACAAGGACAGATCACTTTAGCCTATGCCCGCTTTAAGGCGCATCTGGCCCCGGGCCAGCCCCTCGATGAGATCGTTACAGATCAGATCACCGGCGAAGTTGTCGCAGAGGGCGTTACCGTTCTGTATTTACCGCCGATGCCGCCGGTTAAGTCCGTATCGACCCGAGCCGTATTCGATGCCAATGAATTTGTTCTTGATATCAAAGGCGGCGAGGTCATGGATCTGAAGGTTCGTGATGGCAAAGTAATTTTGGGTGGATTGTCTAATCCTGAGCAGTTCGCCGATATCAAACTGGCGGTCGTCGGGCCGGTCCGTGAGGCCTTGCGCCTGATAGATCATAAGCCTTTAGGCTGGGCCCATGCCCTGGGTCTGGAACCCGATACGGTTAAGGGCGAAGCGGTGACGCAATTGGATCTGCGCTTTCCGCTGTTACAGGCCCTTAACCTTGACCAGATGCAGGTCCATGCGGCGGTAGAGACTCGTCATTTGGGTTTGCCGGCGGTTGCGCTTGGTCTTGATTTGGTTGATGGGGCCTTGGCCTTGGATATCAGCAATGGCGGGATTGATGCGCAGGGGCAAGCCCAATTAGGCGGGCGTCCGGCAACTATCAAATGGCGGGAAAATTTTGGTAAGGCCAGTTTTCGTAGCCGCTACCAGCTCTCCGGCAGTCTTGACGAAGGCACACGTAAACGCATCGGCTTGGAGTCTGAGATCTTCCAGCCGCCGGTGATGAAGGGAACCGTTCCGGTGGAGGTAACGGCGACTTTCGTTGAAAAAGGAAAGGCTAATATTGCGGTCAAAGCGGATTTAACCCCAGTGGCTCTGCGGTTTCCTGGGCTTAACCAGGAAAAAGAGCAGGGCAAGCTGGCCAAGGGCGAGGTGGAGATCCGGCTTGAAGCTGGCCGCCTGACCACGATTCCCTCTTTCTCCCTCTCTGGCGGCGATGGTCTGGATGTGG
>DUZC01000041.1 GCA_013349735.1 Rhodospirillaceae bacterium | reverse complement strand
CTGACCCAGCACACCGCCCTTGGCGTTAATGTCGGCGACCGCCCGTTCAGCCCCGCGCTTGAACTGCTCGCCGAAAACCGCCTCTGATCCGGTAAGCGGTCCGGCCACCGCAATTGTTATTTCGGCCCTGGCCGCCGTTGCCGAAATGACCAGAGTTGCGGTTGCCGCCAAAGCGAGACTGCTGATTTTGTTCATGAAAGTAAAACTCCCCAAAGCCCATCAATGAACAAAAGTGTAGCAGGCCAGGCTGGGCTGTAAAGCTTAGCTTATGCCGCTTTGATCGATGGCCGACCAGCTCAGTAGCCCCTTGCGGCGATAAAGCCAGGGATATTGGGTCACCATCTGGCGGGCTCTGGTCAGACGAAAGGCCAAGAAAGCCATGCCCATCAGGATAAAGGAACTCAGCAGAAACCCTGCCGGTGCGGTCAATCTTTGGTGGAAGAGGGCGTAAGCCAGAAATCGGTCCGCCAGCCCCAGCAACAGACTATAGGGAATGGCATGCCAGGCCGGGCGCCAGGTCAGGGCCAGGGCCTGACCGCTCATAAAGGCGCAACTGCCCATGAACAGTAGCGTTAAGCCGGCAAAAACCAGCGGCGTAGTTTCGAAGCAAGCTGCCCATGCCATCATGCGCCGGCCCCTTCATCCTGGGTTGTTCTGCCGCCTTCCAGATAGGCGGCCCGAATGGCCGGGTCTGCCAAAAGGACGGCTCCTTCCCCTTGCATGGTGATCCGACCATTGACCATAACATAGGCTCGGTGTGCCAGGCGCAAAGCCAAAAAAGCGTTTTGTTCGACAAGAAAGACGGTAACGGCCTGCTCGCGGTTAATGTCACCGATAATCTTAAAGATCTGCTGCACGACCAACGGTGCCAGCCCAAGGGACGGCTCGTCCAACAGCAAAAGGCGGGGGCGCCCCATCAAGGCGCGCGCTATGGCCAGCATTTGTTGTTCGCCACCCGACAAGGTTCCGCCTCTTTGCGCAAGCCTCTCGCCGAGCCGGGGGAAAATTGTCAGGACACGCTCAAGATCATCATCGAAATGGCGCGGTTCGGCCGTCACGGCGCCCATCTGTAAATTTTCCAGAACCGACATGCGGGGGAATATCCGCCGGCCCTCCGGGGCATGCGCGATCCCGCGTCGAACGATCTGGAATGTCGGCAGAGCAGAAATTTCTTCTCCCTCAAACTGGATGCTGCCTTGCGATGCGCGCGGGCGACCACAAATGGTCATCAGGCTGGTGGTTTTTCCGGCACCGTTGGCGCCAATCAGGGTAACAATTTCCCCGGCATGAATATCCAGGTCAATGCCGTGCAGCGCCTGGATCCGCCCATAGCCGGCGCAAAGTCCGCGGATCTTCAGCATGTCGGCTCCTCAGGCGCGGTGCCAAGATAGGCATGGATCACGGCTGGGTCTGCCTGAACGGCGGTTGGCGAACCTTCGGCAATGCGCGCGCCATGGTCAAGGACGACGACATGGTCCGATATGTTCATGACAACGCTCATGTCATGCTCGATGAGCAATATTCCGATCTGAAACTCGCTGCGGATATCCAGCAACAGGCCATTGAGGTCATAGGATTCTTTTGGATTAAGCCCGGCCGCCGGTTCATCAAGGCATAACAGCACCGGGTCGGTACACATGGCGCGGGCGATTTCCAGCCGACGTTGCGACCCATAAGGCAAACTGCCAGCGGGCTGGTCGGCATAGTCCAAAAGGCCAATTTTGTTCAGCCAGTAGCGTGCCAGTTCCAGAGCCCTCTGTTCTGCCCTGCGAAAAGAGGAACTGCCAAAAAGTCCGGCCAGACTATAGAGCGAGGCCCGCATCAGCAGGTTATGCTGGGCAACCATAAGGTTCTCTAAAACACTCATGCCGGTGAAAAGGCGAATATTTTGGAAGGTACGGGCCAGTCTTGCCTCTTTGGCAATACGGAACCCTTCCATGCGCTCAAGCAGAAAGATCCTGCCACTGGGCGAGGTCAAACTGATTTTTCCGACATTGGGCTTATAAAATCCGGTCAAACAATTGAAAACCGTGGTTTTCCCGGCCCCATTTGGGCCGATGATGGCGGTGATCTGGTTTTTTTTGGCATGGAAGGACAGGTCGTTGATCGCGGATAAACCACCAAAACGCATGGTAAGATGTTCGACGCAAAGCAGGCTGTCGGTCATCATTTCGGGCGTTCCCCAGGATTTTCTGCGGCCAAGGGGGGCAGACGCAAGGTGGGCTCACGGTTGGCCAACAGGCCCCGCGGTCGCCATAACATGATCAGCACCATGGCCCCGCCAAAGGCCAGCATGCGATATTGCTGCAATTCCCGAAACCATTCGGGCAGGCCAACCAGCAAAATGGCGGCCAGCACAATGCCAATCTGGCTGCCCATGCCGCCTAAAACGACAATTGCCAGGATGATCGCCGATTCGATAAAGGTAAAACTCTCCGGGCTAATAAAGCCCTGGCGGGTTGCAAAGAACGAACCGGCAAAGCCTGCAAACATCGCCCCCAGGGCAAAGGCCGATAATTTGGTTTTGGTGGGGTCGATGCCCAGGCTGCGACAGGCCGTTTCGTCCTCGCGCAGAGCTTCCCAGGCGCGTCCGATAGGCAGGCGGCGGATGCGGTGGGTAAAAATATTGGTGGTCAAGGCCAAAGCCAATATCAAGTAATATAGAAAATAAATACGATGTTCCGTTGAAAATGGGATGCCAAAGAATTCATGAAAAGTGGTGTGTCCGGGTTGGCTGGCAAGAAAAGGCAGGCCAAAGAAACTTGGCCTCTGTATTCCGGAAATTCCTACAGGACCATTGGTGACATCTTGCCAGTTCAGCAAAATAACCCGAACAATTTCGCCAAAACCCAAGGTAACGATGGCCAGATAGTCGCCGCGCAGCCGCAATACCGGAAAGCCCAGCAAAATTCCGAAACTGGCGGCCAAAGCGCCGGCAAAGGGCAGGCATAACCAGAAGCTAAGTCCAAAATTCTGCGATAAAAGGGCGTAGGAGTAGGCGCCAACCGCATAAAAGGCCACATAGCCAAGATCCAGCAAGCCGGCCAGGCCAACAACGATATTCAACCCCCATCCCAGCATCACATAGATCAGCAATAAGGTCGCTTTATCCAGGAGATTGCGGTCGGTGAACGGGGTCAGCGGCAGGCCGATGGCCAGGACGACCATGGTCCAGCCGGCGATGTTGCGAAGTCGCCCCGGGGGCGCCGCCAATAAAAATGGCAATGACAGTTTGGCTTTGAACAGCGGGGCAAGAATTTGACCCGCCAAAGACAGGGCCAGACGACCGCAGAAAACAGTCAGGGCCGCATAGCCAACCCATGGAAAGCGGGTGTCAAGGGTTAGCCCCTGTGCGGTGCCGGTCAATTGAAAACCAAGCATAGGCAAGGCCAGCAGAGCGGCTAAAAGGGCGGCGGCGGTGGCATCGCGGAACGCGGTGGTCAGGCGCAGGTCCCGCATTGGGCCTTAAACCTTTTCCACTTCCGGTTTGCCAAGCAAACCGGTGGGACGGAACAGCAGGACCAGAATAAGGATCGAAAAGGCGGCCACATCTTTGTACTCGATGCTGAAATAGGCGGACCAGAACGCTTCGATCAATCCAATCAGCAATCCGCCGAGCATTGCCCCGGGCAAGGAGCCGATGCCGCCGAGAACGGCCGCCGTAAAGGCCTTCATCCCAGCGACGAAGCCGATATAAAAATCGATGACGCCGTAATAGAGGGTGACCATCAAGCCGGCCACCGCCGCTAAGGCGGCGCCAATGACGAAAGTCGTTGAAACCACCCGATCTACATCGATTCCAAGCAGCGCGGCCATTGTCATATCCTGCTCGGTGGCACGCTGTGAGCGTCCAAGCGAGGTCCGCGTGATCAGCCAACTGAACCCCAGCATTAAGGCGATGGTCACCAGCATGATGACAATCTGCAAATAGCTGAGGGTCACCGGATAGTCGGCATTGGCGCTCGAAAGCTGGATACTGCCTTTGATGATCGGGGGCAGCGGCTTAACCCTGGCGCCCTGCGCGACCTGCGCGAAATTTTGCAGCACGATGGACATGCCGATGGCCGAGATCAAAGGCGCTAGTTTGACCGAGCCGCGCAAGGGCCGGTAGGCCAGGCGTTCGACCGTCCAGCCATAGAGCGCGGTAAAAACCATGGCGATCAGAAGGACCAGCAGTAAGGCCAAGGGAAGAAACGTGATCCCCAGAACCCCCATAAGGAGAAAACCGATCATGGAAATAAAAGCGCCCAGCATGTAAATGTCGCCATGCGCAAAATTGATCATGCCAATAATGCCATAGACCATAGTGTAGCCGATGGCGATCAGGCCATAGATGGCGCCCAGAGTTAACCCATTAATCAATTGCTGCAGGAAATAGTCCATTCGCAGCCGCCCTGAATTTTCAAAGGACCGTACCCCATCAGACTGACCTGTCAAGCTTCATCGAAATGAACTATCGTCTCTGGCAACGAGTTCAGTCGCTTAATGAATGTGATGATGACCTTTTTATCCAGCGTTCTGACGATAACTCTGGCGACTTTGCTGGTAATTCTGGCGGTAGGCGTGGTGGTCTTCGTTCGGGGAGGTCGTTTCAACCAGCGCTGGTCCAACCGATTGATGACTCTGCGGGTTGGGGTCCAGGCGCTGGCTGTTGTTGTGTTGGCGGTTATTTTTCTTCTTCGCCACATCGCAATGCGCTGAAGCAAAAAAGGTTTTAAACTTTGCCTAAGACCTCCAGGCTGTGCGTGGCGATCATCAATTCCTCGTCGGTTGGAATAACCCAGGCCGAACAGCTTGCCTCGGCCGAAGAAATTCGACCTTCGCCGGTGTGATTGGCCGCTTCATCAAGCGCCAGCCCAAGCCACGCAGCCTGGCGGATCACCGCGGCGCGGATCTCGGCCGAGCGTTCGCCGATGCCAGCCGTAAAGACCACCGCATCAAGCCCCCCCAGGGCGGCCGCCAAAGACCCCAGCTCCCGGCCAATGCGATAGACGAAATAATCCACCGCTTCGCGGGCATGCGGATCCTGACTTTCCATCAGCACCCGCATATCATTGCTGATTCCGGATATCCCCAGCAGGCCGGACTTTTGATAGAGAAGGGTCTCGATCTCTTTGGCGGTCATATTTTTTTCCTGGAGCAGGTAAAGAACCACTCCAGGGTCCAGTTGACCGGGGCGGGTTCCCATCGGCAGCCCGTCCAGGGCTGTGAACCCCATGCTGCTGGCAACGCTTACGCCATTGGCGATGGCGCACATGCTGGCGCCGCTGCCCAGGTGACAGACCACGACCCGCCCGCGCGCTACCTCGGGAGCCAGTTGGCGCAGCCGCTTGGCAATATATTCATAAGATAAGCCGTGAAATCCGTAGCGCTGGACGCCTTCATCGAGAAGAAAGCGCGGCAGCGCAAAGCCCGAGGCCAATTTATCATGGCTGCGATGGAAGGCCGTATCGAAGCAAGCCACTTGTGGCAATTTGGGATGAAGTTTGGTGATGGCTTCAATGGCCGCCAGATTGTGGGGTTGATGCAAGGGGGCCAAGGGAATCAGCTTCTGCAGTTCCTTGAATACCGCGTCATCAACCCGCATTGGCGCAGAATAAAGACGTCCGCCATGGACAACCCGATGCCCGGCCGCCTTCAGTTCGACATCCCCAAGATGAACCTCGATCCATTCCAGCAAATGACCAAGCAAGGCCGTCCGGTCGACCTCCTTGCCCCATTGTTTTTCGGCAAGCGGGCTGCCATCCGGGCCCTTGGCTTGAAAAGAAGGCGCGACGCCAATTCCTTCAACCAGCCCTTTCGACGACAGCTGCAAGCTGCCGTCTTTCTTGCCGACATAAAGAGAAAACTTAATGCTCGAGGATCCAGCATTGATGACCAGAATACCGTCACTCACGGGCGGTTCTCCTATTCTGCAGCAAGGTTCAGGGCTGTTTTGCGCCGCCGGGCAAAGAGCACAGCGACCGCGCAGGAGGCCAGTCTTGCTTTGGCGCTGTCAGCCCGGCTGGTCAGAACGATCGGTACACGGGCGCCGAGGACGATTCCGGCGGCATCGGCGTCGGCCAAATAGGCCAACTGTTTAGCCAGCATATTGCCGGCCTCGAGATCTGGAACCAATAGGATGTCGGCTTTTCCTGCGACGGGGGAAACGATCTTTTTGATCAGCGCGGCTTCCTCATTGATCGCATTATCGAAGGCAAGAGGGCCGTCCAATATGCCCCCTTTGATTTGCCCGCGATCGGCCATTTTGCACAAAGCGGCGGCTTCAATGGTCGAGGCGATCTTGGGGTAAACGGTCTCAACCGCAGACAGGATGGCCACTTTGGGCTGTGCGATATCCAGGACCAGGGCTAGATCAATGGCATTTTGCAGGATATCGGCTTTGTCTTCCAAGGTCGGGTAGATGTTGATGGCCGCGTCGGTGATCATCAGCATGCGCGGATAGCTGGGAACATCCATGAGAAAGACATGGCTGATACGACGGCTGGTGCGAAGGCCGGTGTCGCGGGCAGCCACTTCATGCATCATTTCATCGGTATGCAGGCTGCCCTTCATCAAGCCTTCGGTTTCACCCGAGCGGCAAAGCGCCACCGCGCGGACCGCTGAGTCGTGGCTATGTTCAACATCGACAATGCGGTAACGGGAAATATCGAGGCCATTATCTTTGGCGACCTTTTCGATTTTGTTTTTCGGTCCCACCAGGACGGGGTCGATCAGGCCTCGTTCCGCCGCCTCGACGGGGCCGCGCAGAGAGACCTCGTCGCAGGGATGGCATACGGCCATAGAGACCGGTTCCAGGGCGCTACACCGATCAATCAGATCCTCGAAGACATGATGGCCGCGGCTCATCTTTATTTCCGGAAGATTCAGACGTTCATGCCGATATTTGACAGTCGGCGCGACAACCTCGGCAACACCGGTAAATATTTTAGCCCCCGTCTGGTTGACGGCCAGGCAATCAAACCCAATGACCTTGTTGGCAGCATTCTTGGTCTTGACCGTGATCGACACCGTCAGGGTATCGCCCAGTGTAACGGAGGCCAAAAACTCCAGATTTTGTGATTTATAAATTGTTCCTGGACCTGGGAGCTCATTTCCCAACAAGGCCGAGAGCAGCGATGCCCCCCACATGCCATGGCCCACGACGTGATGGGCTGGATTTTCGCCTTCGGTCTCTTCGAAATGGGTTGGGTTGGTGTCGCCGGACATAACACCGAACAGCAAAACATCATCCTTGGTCAGGGTTCGTTCCAGATGGGCTGACTGTCCGAGGACAATTTCGTCGAATGTTTTGTTTTCGATGATAGTCATTGTTTGGTCCTTTAACCATCGGGTGTTTCTGTCAAAACAGAAGTTATAAAAATCTGTAGGACATCGGAGTTTCGTCGAACGGACTGGTTAAAACAAAAAATATTACAGAAAAATGAACGCTAAATTTTCTGCAAACATTCTGAGATATGAGCGAGCACTTACGTTATTGCCTTCGCGCAGAGTACATCATTGCTTGCTGCGACGCAACAAACAGCAGGAGTTCTAACAACCAGTGTCAGAAACCAAAATTAAGCAAAGGCCAGGAATAGGAAGGATAAACCCCCGGCGAGCCAGCAGTAATAGGCAAAGGGATCAAGAGCCTCAAACTCATGCTTGCGGAAATAATGCATCAGGAATGCAATGCTGGCATAAGCGGTGAGTCCTGCGGCCAGCCCCCCCACCAACGAGTTCAGCAGCATGTCCGGTGCCGCGGTCTGATGCAGAAGCTTCGGAACCTCAAGAATCGCCGCGCCCAGGATGACCGGGGTTGCAATCAGAAAAGAAAAATGGGCCGCGGCGCGATGGGTCAAGCCCGACAGAAGCGCGCCAACCATAGTCGCCCCTGAGCGGGAAATGCCGGGAAGAAAGGCGGTACATTGCCAAAGCCCAATCGACAGCGCCCCCCGCCAGTCTAATTGCCGCAGATCATTGATGGTCGCCCGGGTCATCTGGCGCTTGCGCAGTCGCTCGCCAACAAAAAGCACAAAGCCGTTGGCGAACAAAAAACCTGCGGCAATGATCGGAACACCAAACAGATGCTTCAGGCGATGCTCAAACAGAAAACCAAGGATGGCCGCCGGTAAAGTGGCAATGACGACCAAGAGCAGAATTTTCCGGCTGGACTCTCTTTCCTCGGAGGGCTTGGCCATAAGTCCGGCAAGAATATTCCACCAGTCGCGCCAGAAAAAAAGCATCAGGGCCACTGCGGTGCCTAAATGAAGGACGACAAGAAAAGGCAGAAATTCGGGGGCGCGCTGGTCGATGCTTGAGCCAAAGATCGCCGGCAGAATGACCGCATGTCCGAGACTGCTGACAGGAAATAATTCGGTGACGCCCTGCAGGACGGCAATCAGGATGGCAACAAGCAAGCTCATCTGGGACGCTCTCCGGATGACGAGGCAGGTGAAAATCGGCGCCACTCTACAGACCAAATCGGGTTTGGCAACAATTTGAGCAATTTACCGGTCGGCGGCTGCAACCGGTTGTTACAGGCAATTTCTATAATTTTTTGTTATAAACTGTTTGCATTTCTGTCACACTTCTGTTCTCCCTGATGCCCTGGAAGAAGGTCCTGGCAGGCATGGATTGTTCCCCGAAAATCCGCAAGCTTATGCGTTTCACACTGTTGTGTCTGTTGGCCGTCTGTTTGGGCGCGTCACCGGCCATGGCCGGCAAGAAAAAGCCGAAGGGGGGCGGTGGCGAAGCCGGGAAGCATGGGGCCAAGGAGGGCGGTCATGGCGGAGAAGGCAAAGAAGAGGGGCCGCCGCCAAATCCAAATGTTACCGTGGCTAAAATTCCATCAATGTATCGACCGCAATTGCCGCATGCTGCAACGACCCTACATGGCGGGGGCGGCTATCCGGTGAGGATGGTAGCAAAACTTCGGATTCCTTCGCTTTTTGAGTAAAAATTGCGAACTGCTACGCCTGATTGCCATTAAAAATAGCAATTATAATTGAAGCGGTCCGGGCGAAGGACTACCTTAATAATCGGGGTTTTAGAAGGTCGGTTTTCCCATGTCGGCTACGACAAAAGTAGCGGCGTCTCCTAGCGCAAATGTTGCTTCGGCTCCCAGCCGAATCGCGGCAGGGGGACGTTTTACCTCGACCGAAAAGATCGATGGTGCGGCAGGAAGTTCGTCGGTGGGGGTCAGCGGTGGCTGGCGATCCACTTACGAAGGTGAAACCGGCCAAGGCGGGCTAGGCCAAAATCCCCAGCAGCACTCTGCCGATCAAAATCAGTTTACCCCACTGATTGCGCGGTCTGCAGCGGCTTTTGGTGCCAGTGAAAACAACTCGGACCCACGTTTAATCCCATCGCTGTTTTTAACCGACCTGCAGCATGGGGTTGGCGTCTACGAGTTCAACATGAAGGTGATTGCAGGAACATTTAAGACACAGGGCCACGTCGTCAATCGCTATTCCTGACCACCCCTTGGCAAAAGGGTGCTTCCGGCCCGATCCCCGCAAGGGCGTCGGAGCAAGGGCTGGTCTGGCTTATCTTGGCGAAACCGGTTGGTCTGTCGGGGCGTTAACGCAATTGCGTTTCACGAGATTGTAAAAAATGTAAGAAATCCAGCTTAGGTGGGGAGGGGGTATGGCCGCTGCGGTTCCATCCAGTTTTGATATTGCCTTCTGGTTTATGGATCGGTCGATTGCTGACAATGAGTATCTACAACCACAAAAGCTTCATCGGCTGATGTTTCTGGCTCAGGCCTATTTTGCCGTGGCCTTTCATGGACGCATGCTGATGCCGGCTTTGTTCATCGCCGACGAGTTCGGTCCGCTTGAGCCTAATGTGTTCAGGGCTTGCTCGATCCAGCGTCCGGCCGTCGAAGCAATTCCCCTGGATCAGGCGGTGACGCAGTTTCTGGATAGCATCTGGCGTCGTTTTGGCGCTCATTCGGCAGAAGCTTTAAGCCGACAGGTCAATGGTCATGCCCCTTATCGGGACGCTTTAGCCAAAGGGGCCGGAACAGTGATTTCCTTGCAAGCGATGATCGATTTCTATGGTAAGAAGGCGCAGGCGGCGCCAGAGGCTGCGACCGCTGTTGGTGCGCCCCCCATTCAACAGGTTCTCCGTCCACGACTCATGCGTTCGCAAGACGGCAAACCAGTGTCGGTGCAGCGATGGATGCCTAAAACCAAGACATCAGAATAGACAATGTCCGATAGTCCTACACCTGAACAGCGCGCGGATTACCTGGTCCGCAAGCTTGAAAATCTGATCCGGGAAGGCAAGACCGAGCGCGGCATGTCTTTCAAGACCTGGCAGGCCTTGGCACGGGCTGAACTGGCCAATGCCTTTACCGATTTTGATCAGCAATTGGTCAAAGGCCGCCAGGACGCTATTGCCAGACGCCTTATTCTGGTGGGTTCTTCGGCAGTGGTTACCATTGGCTTTTGGGGCGTGGTGGTGATCGTGGATCGTCATTTCGGCATTCTTGCCGCCTGGATTTGCGCCGGGTCCAGCGTGTTGGTCGCCTTGGTGGCGCTGGAGATGTTTGTCCGCCGTTTGAGCAGTCAATACAAAATTATCGCCCGACAGAAGACGTTCGAGCGAATAGAAGATTTTGATAAAAAATTGAAAAAACTTGAAAACGAAATTTGGCTAAAAAACAAGAAGTTAAAGGAACAGGTTGAACAAGAGGGGTTGCTTTGAAAAAAGCATAACCATTCCTGTCTATTTATCTTTTTCTTTTTTGTTTTTCAGAAAATTTGCGAGATTTGCACAAACATCATCATTATTGGCACGCGGTGTAAACCAGACCGCATCGAAGGGTGGCAAGGTGCTGCCTAGGCCTTCACCGTAACCGGCTGGTTCCAATAGTTCATCGTCAACTTCGACAAAAGCCAGCGAGAAAACCCGTTTGCCAGGTGCCAGGCTTGGTAAAAAACGGGGCGCTCCGCGGTCCGTGCGGCTATGTCCGGCACCGGCAATCAGCACGGCGCCCCCTTCGGCCGCTTCGCTAATTGCCAAAGCCATGGCTGCATCACGGGCCCTTTGGATCAGGACCATCCCAGGGACTGCCTGTTCGGGCATTTGACCGCAATGCGATTGACGGATTTCCTCGGCCATGGCGGCGTCCAGTGCCGGGTCAAGCGGCTGGTCCAGATGGTAATGTTGGCTTGCCTCGGGACTAAGGGGTAATCCTTTGGCCAGACTGCGCACCAGATCATTGGGAATATTGGCAGCCCGGATCTCGAGCTCAGACGTCAGGGCCAGGGCAAAAAGCGGACGATAATGTGGCCAGGCGGGCCAATGGCTTTTTTCCCAGTTAAGGGCAATTGCAAGACCATCCAGGTCATCGGGATGCTCGGTCCTTTGGCGTTGCAGGGCGGCCTGTTGTTCGGGAAGAATCATCTCAAAGGCCAGCACCGGATGGCGTCCCGATGCCAGGATATTTTCCAGAGCCCAACTCTGTAAGCGATGGTGGTCGGCATTGTCATGATGCTCGCCCAGCAGCGTAATGTCCGCGTCTTTCAGCCTTTGCACAAGCTCTTCAGCCGACAAAAAGCGGTTTTCTCCGGGGGCCCAGATTTGCCCGACCAGAGGATGTTCGATGGACAGCGAGGATTGCCATGGCGGCACGGGAACCGGGGGGGTGGCCCAGCTTTCACAGGCCAGCAGCCAGAAAAGCAGAGCACCGCAGACGCGCCAGAAAAAAGTCAAAATTGAACCCCCTCGGATTGGCAGTCCGGGCAGTGGCCTTCCACTTCGACGGTCTGGCGGGTGATCAGGAAACCTCGCTTGGCGGCACCTTCCAGCAAGGCCGCGTCGATGGCCGGCTCTTCCAGTTCGACCGCCCGGCCACAAAGGGTGCAAATAAGGAATTTCGCCGAATGCGTGTCGCCGGGATAAGCGCAGCCAACAAAAGCGTTGCGACGCTCCAGGCGGTGGATCAAGCCATGTTCCATCAAAAATTCCAAGGCCCGATAGACGGTAGGGGGCGCTGCAGAATGACCATCTTGTTTTAACTGGTCCAAAAGCGCATAAGCCCCCACCGGTTCGTGGCTGTGCCAAACAAGTTCCAGAACGCGGCGCCTTACGGTGGTCAGCCTGGCACTTTGTTCCCGGCATTTCCGTTCTGCGGCATCCAGGGCCGCGCGAATGCAGTCACCGTGGTGATGGGCGGGTAAAGGAAAAAGGTCGGCGCGATTGCTCATCGGCTGAGCATAGCATTGGCTTTCCGGCAGGACGATGCGCTTTTGAACATTGATTGACAAAGCCTGCTCTGGTCCGCACATAG
>DUZC01000040.1 GCA_013349735.1 Rhodospirillaceae bacterium | reverse complement strand
GATCGCCCGGCGGTTGGCCCGACTGGCCCAAGCCCCCTTTCTTAAGGTCGAGGCCACTAAATTTACCGAAGTCGGCTATGTCGGCAGAGATGTCGAACAGATTATTCGCGACCTGGTTGAGACCTCTATCGTTATGGTGCGCGAACGGCTGCGCAAGCAGGTTATCCCCAAGGCCGAAATGGCGGCCGAAGAGCGCGTGCTGGATGCCCTGGTCGGCGAAACGGCGAGCGCGGAAACGCGACAGAAGTTTCGTAAAATGTTACGCGAAGGCAGTCTGAACGAACGGGAAATTGAAGTGGAAGTGGCGGAAGGCGCCGCCGCTCTGCCCAGCTTTGACATTCCCGGCATGCCAGGTGCGCAGATGGGCATGATCAATCTGGGTGATATTTTTGGCAAAGCCTTTGGGCAAAGGACCAAATCGCGCAAATTGCTGGTCAAAGAGTCGTACGAAGTCCTGGTGGCTGAGGAAAGCGACAAGCTTTTGGATCAGGAAACAGTCGTCAAGGACGCCATCGCCGCGGTTGAAAATAATGGCATCGTCTTTCTGGACGAAATTGACAAAATTTGTGGGCGTTCCGGGGAATGGAAAGGTGGCGATGTCAGCCGCGAAGGCGTCCAGCGCGACCTATTGCCTTTGATCGAAGGAACCACCGTTTCGACCAAACATGGTCAGGTTAAAACGGACCATATCTTGTTTGTCGCATCGGGGGCCTTTCACCTGTCCAAGCCATCGGATCTGCTGCCGGAACTGCAAGGCAGATTGCCGATTCGGGTTGAGCTGAAGGCCCTGACCCGCGACGACTTCGTGCGCATCTTGACCGAACCCGAAGCCAGCTTGATCAAGCAATATAAAGCGCTGATGGCGACGGAAGAGGTGACGTTGGAATTTGGCGATGACGCCATTCAGGCCATTGCTGATCTGGCCGCCGAGATTAATCACGGCGTGGAAAATATCGGTGCGAGACGGCTCCATACGGTTTTAGAGCGCCTCTTGGAAGAAATCAGTTTTAACGCCACGGAACAGGCCGGCAGTACCGTGGTTATTGACTCTGCCTTGGTCTATGAAAAGGTCGGCGCCTTGGCCAAAAACGCTGATCTGTCCAAATTCATTCTTTAAAAAAGCCGACCCCGCATGGCAAAGCCGGACCTTTACGAAATTCTTGGCATCGCCCGCAACGCCGATACCGCCAGCATCAAGGCGGCCTATCGCAAATTGGCTAAGATCCGGCATCCCGATGCGGGCGGTGATCCCGAGGCTTTTCGCCTGTTGAAACTGGCCCACGATATTCTGAGCGACCCGGCGCGCCGGGCTCTTTATGACGAAACCGGGCAGGCACCCGAACCGGTCAATACGCCCGACGAGGATCACCGGCTTAATCAGGCGGTCAGCGATCTTTTTTTCGGCGTTATGTTAAAAGTAAAAAATCCGCAAAATGAGGATGTGGTTTTGCTCATGCGGGCGGCCGCCAATGATAGAATTCGCTATTTTTCGGGTCAGATAAGTGTCTTGCGTGAGGTTGTTGATAAGATTGACCTGGCGATAAGCCAAATTCATGCCGTTGCCGGGGACAACCGTTTGAAGGAAGTAGCAATCGCAAGGCGAGATTATCTAAGTAAAGCTATCGATAATATGATTTCTGAGCAAAATTTATATGCAGGAATACTGCATTTTTTGGACGGATATACATTCGACGTTAAAGAATATTTTAAATATGTTTCTATTGATCCATAATATTTCTTAGCTCTAAGTAGCCAAACCGACAGACTTGGCGATTGCCGATTTTTTGCTTGCACAGCGGCCTCTGAATTCCTATGTTCCGCCCTCTACGGGGGCCGTCCTAATAGGATGTCCGCCGTCCAGCGTTTCGGGGCCATAGCTCAGCTGGGAGAGCGCTACAATGGCATTGTAGAGGTCATCGGTTCGATCCCGTTTGGCTCCACCAACTCAATCAAGGGCTTCGTCAGAAATGGCGAGGCCCTTTCGATTGGCTGGTCGGTTACCCTTGTCTGAGCTTAAAAGCCTTATTTTATTGAGGGTTGACAGATCAAAGCGTCGCCCGGAAAGTTATCAAAATATTCATTATGGCAACTTAAAAAGATCAAAATCGAACTGACTTCAAAGAAGCTTTTGGTCAAAAAAACAAGGGATGTTTTTATGTTAAACTTTATCGGCCGTCGCTCTTTTTATCAGCGCAGCGTTGATGTGGCCTTAAGCGACTGCGGCGACCGACCCAAACGCAACGCGCTCTTGCTAGGAGCGGCCTTTTTGCTGCTCTTGACTGCTTCGCCGGCCTTGGCAGAGGACCCTGAACCCCAACAACCGGTCGGCCTTTGGGACCAGGATCTCCTGACCGGAGACTGGGGTGGCCTGCGCACCGAATTAGCTGACAAAGGCATGGCTTTTGGGTTGCGCAGCATAACTGAGGTCTTCGCAACAGCGAGCGGCGGCATCCGCCGGGGCACCGTCGCTGAAAATCAGTTTCTGCTAACCACCGATCTGGACAGCGAAAAAATGGGGGGGCCGGCCGGTCTGACTTTTCATGCCGGCGCCATTTCGGTCGAGGGGCGTGGTCCTGGGTTCAATAACCTTGGCAATGCGCTCGACGTCACGAATATCGAGTTACCCGGTCGGAACCAGCGCTATACCCGTTTATGGACCCTGTGGGGGCAGCAGACCGGTTTCGATGGGGTTTTGTCGGTGCGGGCCGGCCAATTGTCCGTCGATGACGAGTTCCTGGTCAGCCCGACCGCTGCAAATTTTATTAACAGCAGCTTCGGCTGGCCAGGTTTGGGCTTTGCCAATTTGCCGGCCGGGCGGCCAAATGACCAGAACCTGACCCTTGGACCGGGCTATCCGCTTGGGGCTCCGGGCGTCCGCTTGGCTGTCACGCCGTCTGAAGACTTTGCCTGGCTGACCGCTGTATTCAGTCACCAGCCAGCCAGTGTCGATCGCACGGGAATTCAGTTTAAAGTAAGTGGCGACAAGCTGATCGTCACCGAGCTGCAATATTTGAAAAATCAGGCCAAGGATGCCGAAGGTCTGCCTTTGATGCTGAAACTGGGGGCTTGGTACGACACCGCCGACTTCAGCGATTTGCATCTTAACAATGCTGGCCGATCTCTTCAGCGTTTTGGCGGGACGCCTTTGCAGCATTCCGGTGAACAGGCACTCTATGGTGTTTTTGACCAGACCGTCTGGCGCAGCGAGGATGCCAGTCAAGCCCTGAGCCTGTTCCTGCGTGCCGGCACAGCACCGGATCAATCCGTCAATCTGGTAACCTGGTATGCCGATGGCGGATTAGGAATCAAGGGGGCCTATCCTGGTCGGGATGCCGATATCCTTTCTGTTGGTTTTGGCTTTGCGGCCGTCAGCAACGCCGCCCGCGCAGCGGACCGCGACGCCAGACAGCCGGTACGCAGTCAAGAAGCCTATATTGAGCTTAATTACAGCCTTGTTCTGGCACCCTGGTGGCTTTTGCAGCCCGATTTTCAATATGTCCTTCATCCTGGATTTGGCGGCGCTAACCCACTGCCCACCGCCATCGCCAATTCGACCATTCCCGATGCCACGGTGTTTGGGCTGCGGACAGTTTTGAATTTTTAATTAAGAAACAGCCACAAGACAGGAAAAGCCCTAATATTTTTATTAGTTAAAAATTTATTAACGCGCACACCCGTTCTGTTGCAATCTATTTACAAATATAAAACGCTTTCCTCGCGCTCATTTTGTAGTATGCTGCAATGCGATAGACTGAGATTTTTGGTCTATCGTCCGGCTTTGTTTTTAGAAATATATAGGAAACACGGTAATGGACTGCGTTGATCCCGCCTTGGAACAAATGATCGCGCTTTTAGAGGCCGAAGCCGCGGGCCAGCCCTATGACGCTGAGCAAATCTGTCGTTTGGCCTTTGTGCTGTTTCAACGTTATCCCGAGATGGGCGGAACGTTGCAACGGATCATTGCCCGGCATGGCCAAACAGCCCAAGTTGCCGCTTAGATTTTAGTCTATTGTGCCGAACATCAGCGATGATGTTACATTTATAACATCATCGTTCTTTAGTTTGTTTTTATCTTTCTTCTTAAATAAATAGAATCAAGATATCCTGCTCTTAAGCTTGGGTGGCTGCGGTTTTTCTGCCTGTTGGGCCGTCCGCTTGAGGGGGTAGAATGGCCTTTTCTGACGCACCCGGCATCGATGAATCAGCGCTTCGTCCGCCGTTCCTTGAGCCGTGACGGGCAATGAATCAAGCCCTCGCATTTTTAGCCATCGAAGACAATCCAGCCGATTTTCTGCTGATCCAGCGTCATTGTAAGCGACAGGGTCTCGAGGCCGTCTGGCACCGGGTTGATTGCCGAGAAGCGCTGCAAGCGGCCCTGCGTCAGCAGAAATGGGATCTGGTATTGTCCGATTATCAGGTGCCCAATCTTGATTTCATTCAATCTTTTTCATTGCTGCAAACCGAGCAAGCCGGTCTGCCGGTCATTTTGATTTCCGGTCAGGTGGAAACCGAGCGGGCCGTCGAGCTGATGCGGCTTGGAGTCAGAGATTTTATTTTAAAGGACAATCTCGCACGGTTGATCCCGGTTATTCGCAATACCTTAAGGGAAAGTCAGGAAATTCAGGCCGCTTATCGCGCCAACGCCGCATTGGAACAAGAGCGTTTGCGGCTTCGGACGATATTGCAGACCGCCGGCGATGGCATTCATATACTCGATCGCGACGGTGTGCTGGTTGAAGCCAATGAGGCTTTTCTCAGCATGCTCGGCCTCGACCGGGCCGCCGTTGGTAAATTACATGTCAGCGCCTGGGAAACAACCACCACCTGGACGGTTATCAAACTTCGCAATGATGATTTGATTGCCAGGCATGGCCAGACTCTTTTCGAAACACGACATCGCCGTCGCGACGGCAAGATTCTGGATGTCGAAATCAGCACGGCCGGAATCGAAATTGACGGGCAGGGCTTCATCTATGCCGCCTCGCGCGATATTACCCAGCGTAAGGCGGCTTACGAGGAATTGCATCAGTTCAAGGCCATCGTCAATTCCAGTGACGACGCCATCATCGCCAAAACCCTGGATGGCCTCATTACCAGTTGGAACCGGGGAGCCGAAAGAATTTTTGGCTATTCCGCCCAGGAGGCCCTTGGCCAGTCAATTCAGATGCTGATCCCAGAGGATCGGGTCGATGACGAAATGGACATTCTGTGGCGGATCAGCCGCGGCGAAAGCATCGAACATTTTGAAACGATGCGACGATGTAAAAGCGGTCGATTGATTGATATCTCGGCCACCATCTCGCCAATCCTGGATCTCGGTGGAAAAGTTGTTGGCGCGTCAAAAATTGGCCGCGACATCAGCGACAGCAAACGCGCCCATAAGGAAATATTGCGTCTTAGCGAAGCGCTGCGTCAATGCGGCGAAGCCATCGTTCTGCTCGACAAGGCGATGAAAATTACCTATGCCAACCCCGCTTATCTGAAGCTTTTTGGCTATTCCATGGAGGAACTGCGCGACCAACATATTGGCATGATGCTCCCCGATGATCCATCCGCGCGAGCCAGCAATGTTTTGGTAACCAACGCGTTTGAGGGTGAAAGTCTGCGCCGGGCCAAAAATGGGCGAACCATTCCTGTGCTGCTGAAAACGGCGCCGATCCTTGATGATCGGGGAAATCAGGTTGGCTTTGTCGGCGCAATGACGGACCTGACCCGGATTAAACAGGCGGAACGGGATGCTTTGGCCTCAAGCAAAGCCAAATCAGACTTTCTGGCAACCGTCAGCCATGAAATCAGGACGCCGATGAATGGTATCATCGGGCTAACCCATTTGGCCCTATCCAGCGGGCTCTCGGACAAGCAAAGGTCCTATATCGATGGCATTCAACTCTCGTCGCGACGCCTATTAAGAATTATCAATGATATTCTCGACTTTTCAAAGATCGAAGCCGGCAAACTGGTCATTGAACCTACGACGTTTAATCTCGAGCGCTTGCTTGCTGATAATTTGGCCGGCATTGCCCAAGCCGCGCTTGCCAAACAACTGCAAGTTGTCACCAAAATTGACCCGGGACTGTGCCAAAATTTGATCGGTGATCCTTTGCGGATTGGCCAAATACTGCTCAACTACCTTAACAATGCTGTGAAATTTACCGATAAAGGGACAATCACCGTCGCCGTTTCGCAGTTGGCAATTGAAAATGA
Source organism: Rhodospirillaceae bacterium (assembly GCA_013349735.1). GTDB lineage: Bacteria > Pseudomonadota > Alphaproteobacteria > Rhodospirillales > Magnetospirillaceae > DUZF01. The sequence continues at coordinate 6,302 of DUZC01000040.1, read as the reverse complement.
AGAATTTGAAATGATGCTTCAGGTCTCGGTTACCGATACCGGGATCGGCCTGACGGCGCAGCAACAGGCGACCTTGTTCCAATCCTTTCAACAGGCTGACAATGCTACCGCAATCAAATATGGCGGGACCGGGCTGGGCTTGGCCATAGCCAAACAGCTGGCCAGTTTAATGGGTGGCGAGGTTGGCGTGAGCAGCCGCCCGGGGCAGGGCAGTCGCTTCTGGTTTACGGTGCGCGTTGGAATTGCCGAAAATAGTCAACCGGCTGAACCGGCCGAGCCAGACCCCAAAGATCTGGCTGATTATTCGCTGTTACGCGGGACCCGTTTGCTGCTCGCCGAAGATGACCCCACCAATCAGATCGTGGTGGTCGGGCTCTTGGCTGCTGTCGGCATTACCCCCGACATCGCAGAAGATGGCGCCATAGCGGTAGAAATGGTTGGCATGAAAGACTACGAGATCGTCTTGATGGATATCAGAATGCCAAATCTGGACGGGCTGGCCGCGACAAGATTGATCCGCCAAACGAGCCGTCATGCAGATCTTCCCGTGATCGCAGTCACAGCCAACGCCTTTGACAGCCAAGAGGAGGACTGTCTGGCCGCCGGCATGAATGACTTCGTCGCCAAACCATTTCAGCCGGATCAGCTTTATGCGGTCATTCATAAATGGGTCACCGGTGCCGGAGACCAACATCTTTTTCCTGTGGCTCTAAAGGATCAAGACATCGAGATCACCCTTCCCGGCCAGATTGATGGTCTGGACCTGCGCGCCGGATTGCGCCGGGTTGCTGGGATCAAATCACTTTACCTTAAGACGCTGCAAAGTTTTGTCGAACATCAAAGCGATGCCCCGAACAGAATTGCAGCTTACTTGGAAAATAATGAATTGGAACATGCAGCAAGACAGGCACACACTTTAAAAGGAGCGGCAGGAATTATTGAGGCAAACGCCATCAAAGACCTTGCTGCAGACCTGGAATCCGCCGTTATCGCTGGAGATATATTTGTCGGCAAAGAATATCTTAACCGATTGCAAGACAAACTAAATTGTTTGATTACTGAAGTTAAGGCTTCTATCCCATTATGAACCAACAATTTTCCTCGCTTAGATAGAAATAAAATTCCGGCGGTTTCGGGATGGAATGACACTTTTGACAAAATCCAAATTGAGTTAGCTTAGGCTAATGACTTAGTTGGTCAATCGCCTAACTTCTGTTTTATTGAATATGCGCGGTTGATGGAGAAAAAAACAATGCCAATCGTCAATAAATCAATTCTGTTGGTTGAAGACAATGAACAGGATGAAGCCCTGGTTATTCGTAGCCTAAAAAAAATAAATATAGTTAATAATATAGTTATAGTTCGTGATGGTCAGCAGGCATTGGATTATCTTTTTGCTACTGGTGATTATTCGAATAGAAGTATAGACGACATTCCCGTGGTTGTGCTTTTGGATATTAGTTTGCCCCGCATTAGCGGGCTGGATGTTTTGGCGCGCGTGCGGGCCAATCCCAAAACACAATTGCTGCCAGTGGTTATTTTGACCTCGTCAGACGAGGAGCGTGACCGTCTGCAAAGTTACCGTAATGGCTGCAATAGCTTTATTCGCAAGCCCTTGGATTTTGGCGAGTTCGCCGCCACCATCGCCCAGCTTGGGGTCTATTGGTGCGCGACAAACCTGCCCCCACAGAACTAAAGCGAAAGCGTTTGCGGGATGCTTGCCGTTCTGGCTATCGAAGACAATCTGGCTGATTTTCTGCTGCTGCAACGCCATTGCAAACGCGATGGCCTGGAGCCCGATTGGCATCGGGTTGAACAACTCGACCAATTGCAGGACGCGATGCGCCAGCGCAAATGGGATCTGGTGATATCCGATTTTCATGTGCCGGGGATGGAGTTTATCGAAAGCTATAAGGTGATCCGCAGGCTTGACCCAGATTTACCGGTTATTTTGGTCTCCGGACATGTCGGCGAAGAAACCGCGGTTCAATTGATGAAACTGGGTGTCCGCGATTTTCTTTTAAAGGACAATCTCAATCGCCTGGTCCCGGTGATCACCAAAACGCTGCAGGAAACCAGTGAAGTTCGGTCGCGCCGCGAAGCCGATGCCAAATTGGAAGCGGCCATCATCAAACTGAAAAAGAGCGAAGAGTTCCAGTCGGCCATCTTGAACAGCGCCATTGACGCCATCGTAACCGTGACCGAAGGCGGGCTTATTGAAAGCTGCAATCCGGCCTTTGAAAACACCTTTGGTTTCCAACAAGCCACGATCATTGGAAAAGACCTTGCCGAAGTCATTATCCCACCCCGCTACCGAGCTGCCCATAACGAGGGTCTGGCCCGGCTTCTGCGGAGCGAACAGCCAAGAGTCCTGGGGAAACGCCTCGAAGTTTCGGCATTGCACGCCAACGGCAGCGAATTTCCAGTCGAAATTATTATCACTTATCTGCCTGGCGTCGGCTGCTACACGGCGTTTATTCATGACATCTCGGAACGCAAACAGGCCGAGCGCAACGCCGAACGCGAGCGTATCCGACTGTCCACCATTCTAAAAACGGCAAGCGACGGCATTCATATCCTGGATCATGACGGACTGCTGGTTGAGGCCAGTGAAGCCTTTTTGAATATCCTTGGCTATGACGACTCCGTGATCGGAAAATTGCGTGTCGCCGACTGGGATGCGCAGGACCAATGGCCGGTGATAAAACAGCGCAATGATGAATTGATCGCCACGCGCGGCAGGGCCATCTTTGAAACTCTGCATCGTCGGCGCGACGGCAGCCTGGTCTGTGTCGAAATCAGTGCGTCGGGCATCGAGATCGAGGGCAAGGGATATCTCTATGCCTCGTCCCGCGATATTTCAGACCGAAAGCATGCCGAGTCCGAGCAACGGCTGGCGGCCGCGTCTTTTGAATCCTCCGATGGCATGGTGATCAGCGATGCCAACAGAACCATCCTAAGAGTCAATCAGGCCTTTACCACCATCACCGGCTATTCGGTGGCAGAATCCGTGGGAAAATCCACGAATTTACTCAAGTCTGGCTGTCATGATGACGCCTTTTATGCGGCCATGTGGAACGCCATCAACCGCGAGGGAAGCTGGAAAGGCGAAATTTGGAACCGCCGCAAGAATGGCGAGATTTATCCCGAGTCGCTGACCATTACCGCAGTCAAGGACGCCTCTGGCCAGACAAGCCATTATGTTGGCACTTTTCGTGATATTACGCAGCGCAAGGCGGTAGAAGAACAGGTCAAAGAATTGGCCTTTTTCGATCCCTTGACGCATCTTCCCAACCGTCGCCTGCTGCGTGACCGTTTGCATCAGGCGCTGGCCGCCAGCAGCCGCCATGAGCGTGAAGGCGCTCTTTTCTTTATCGATCTGGACAATTTTAAAACCATCAATGACACGCAAGGGCATGATCAGGGCGATATCATGCTGCAGGAAGTCGCACGGCGACTGACCAACAGTTTCCGCGAGGCGGACACCGTGGCCCGGATCGGCGGCGATGAGTTCGTTGTGGTCCTGGCCGATCTCTGTGGAAATCCAGGGGATGCCGCAGCCCAAGCCAAATTGGTTGGCGAAAAGGTTTTGATGGTTTTGGGCGAGCCTTACCTCATATCCGGCAACCTGTTTCGTATTACCCCCAGCATCGGCATTACGCTTTTCGGCAAGCTGCAAGACAGCATCGATGAATTGATGAAGCAGGCTGATATTGCCATGTATCAGGCCAAAGCCGCGGGCCGCAATACGCTCAGATTTTTTGACCCGGATTTGCAGGCCGCGATTAAGGCGCGTGCATCGCTGGAAACCGACCTGCGCCGGGGCATCCAGGACGATCAGGTTCTTTTATATTACCAGCCGCAAGTTGATGGTCCGGGGCGATTAACCGGTGCCGAAGCCCTGGTCCGCTGGAAACATCCAGTGCGTGGCCTGGTCTCTCCTGCTGAGTTCATTCCTTTGGCCGAGGAGTCAGGGTTGATCCTCAGCCTGGGTCTGCGTGTCTTGGAGATGGGCTGTGCCCAAGTCGTCGCCTGGGCGAACCAGCCAGAAATGGCGCAGCTGAGTTTGGCTTTGAATGTCAGCGCCAAGCAGTTCCATCAAGCTGATTTTGTTGAGCAGCTTTTAGAAGTGGTGACAAAAACTGGGGCCAACCCGAGAAGACTCAAGCTGGAGTTGACCGAGAGCATGCTGCTCGAAAACATTGACGAAATTATTGCCAAAATGGCCCGCTTGAAAGAAGTGGGGTTCAGCTTCTCACTTGATGATTTTGGTACTGGTTATTCTTCGCTTTCCTATTTAAAGCGTTTGCCGCTGAGCCAGTTAAAAATCGATCAGTCTTTTGTTCGTGATATTCTTAACGATCCCAATGATGCTGCAATTGCGCGCACCATCGTCGGCCTTGCCGACAGTCTTGGGCTTGGTGTTATCGCCGAGGGTGTTGAGACTTTGGAACAGCGCGACTTTTTGGACAAGGCCGGCTGCCATGCCTATCAGGGCTATTTCTTCAGTCGCCCCTTGCCTCCGGACGCTTTCGCCGAATTCGCATGGAAAAGCCTGACAGGGCAGGCTCAGCCTGGGTCCACTTTGTAGCAATTGCGCCCCGAATGTTTGGCCTGATAGAGCGCCCTATCGCACCGCTCTAACAAACCATTGCCATTTTCATCGGGCTTCAACTCGGCGATGCCGGCGCTGATCGATATAGGGTCCTGCATCCCATCGAACGGGATCTGCCCGACGGCCGAACGCATCCGCTCAACCAAAGGAATGGCGGTTTCAAGGCTGGTTTCCACCAATAGGACCACGAACTCCTCGCCACCATAGCGCGCGATCAGGTCGCACTCCCTGAGGCAGGATTTGAGGCCGGCGGCCACCCCGGCAATCACCCTGTCGCCCATGGCATGGCCATAAGCGTCATTGATGCGCTTGAAGAAATCCACGTCAAAAAAAACCGCCGACAGGGGGTGCTGATAGCGCCGCGCCCGCACGGCTTCCTCGTGAAGGCGCGATTCCAGAAAGCGACGATTTCCGACACCGGTCAAAGGGTCCGTGATGATCAATTTTTCCAGATGAGCCGTTCGCCGGGAAATCTCTTGCTCCATGTCGGTTTTAGCCTGATCGAGCAAAGATTCGGCCTGCTTGATCACCGAAATGTCGGTGGCCGAGGCAATAAAACCCATCAACAGATCATTGCTCTCCATGCGTGGCAGAATTCGTTCCAAATGCCAGCGATATTCGCCGTCATGGCGTCGTAAGCGATATTCGGTTTCCGTGGGTTGCGGATGCTCCACTATTTGCCGGTTCACCATTTGATAGCCGAGGAGATCCTCCGGGTGAATAAATTGGGTCCAGTCCACCGACAGCGCCCGGTCTTCATCAATGCCAACAAAGTCAGACCAGGCCCGGTTAAAATAGCCCCTGTCCCCTTTCGTGTCCGAAACCCAGATCAGTGCCGGCGTATGGTCGGATATCAGTCGAAAGCGCCGTTCGGTTTCAGAGAGGGCGCCCACCAGCACCCGCTCGACCGGCGATATCGCAAAGGGGCCTTTAGCTTGGGGTGGGTTTTTGCCATCCGGGCGCAGGACATCGGCATATTTCTTGTCCGAACCCAAGATATGCGAAATGAGCCAGGTGGTAAGAAAATCAAGGGTCTGCTCGGCAACCTCAGCATCCAGCAAATCTGATCTGCGCGTCACCTCCTGCGCTTTTTCCACAAAACCTTGATGGGCTTTTTTATGGCGGGTCTTCTCGGCTTTCGGCAAAGGCGCGGTATCGATGATCCGTTCTTCATCCCGGAAATGCTCGGCCGCATATTCCATCAATTGACCGAAAAGGACCTGGACCTGCGGCAATTTCCGCCCTTCGGTAAGAGCCATGGCAAGTCCATTGATCAGGTCTACCAAGCGGTGATGCTGATGGTCTATGGCTTCGATGCCGATTTCGAAACTCTTATTCCAATAAAAGAACTGCATGAAAAGAAACCCGTGTCGCGTTTCGGTAGAATTAAAAGAAACTGATAGGTTGCCTTGACCGCATCCTAGGCACAAGAGATGATCTCATCCAACGAGTGTGGGAGGAATAGCAATGTATATGGTGGACGTCACGCCCGGCGTGGCATGGGTGGCTATTCCGGAAGTGGATTTGCGGATTTTATGCGGATGCCCAGCGGATGCCGTGAAACATCTGATGCGCCGCGGCCTGATCCGTCCCATAAGCGTCAATGGCGTCGCCTGCGAAACCGGCCCCAATGCCATTTTGCTGTCGGACGTGATGATCCAGGGCGGGGACTTCTGCAACCTGGCCG
>DUZC01000039.1 GCA_013349735.1 Rhodospirillaceae bacterium | reverse complement strand
CGATCGGGTTCGGGCTTTTATTTATGATGTTCGCCAGGAACCGCGTGGTCCGCAGATCTTCCTGTCGCGGACTCATCCGCAATTCATGGCCAAGCTGTTTGCGCAGGAAGTGCCGGAAATTTACGATGGTATCATCGAGCTGAAGGCGGTTGCCCGGGATCCGGGCTCGCGCGCCAAGATTGCGGTGGTCAGCCGTGATTCCGGTATCGATCCGGTCGGTGCCTGCGTCGGCATGCGGGGTAGCCGGGTTCAGGCGGTGGTTGCCGAATTGCAGGGCGAGAAAATCGATATTATTCAGTGGTCCGGTGATCCGGCCACCTTCATCGTCAATGCGCTGGCCCCGGCTGAAGTGGCCAAAGTGGTTTTGGACGAAGAGGCCAACCGTATTGAAGTTGTCGTGCCTGATGAGCAGCTGAGCCTGGCCATCGGTCGGCGCGGCCAGAATGTCAGGCTGGCCTCGCAGCTGACCGGTTGGGATATCGACATTCTGACTGAGGCCGAGGAATCCGAGCGTCGTACCGAAGAGTTCAAAAGTCGCTCGAAGATGTTTATCGACGCCCTGGATGTTGACGATGTGATTGCCCATCTTCTGGTCACTGAAGGGTTCTCGTCGGTGGAAGAAGTGGCCTTTGTCCCCCTGGAGGATCTGACCGATATCGAGGGATTCGACGAAGGGATTGCCGGGGAATTGCAGCAAAGGGCGCGCGCCTATCTTGAAGAACAGGACGAGCGCAATACCGAGCGACGCCGCGCGCTGGGGGTTGACGACGCGATGGCCGCCATCGAAGGCTTGTCCTCGGCGATGCTGGTGACTTTGGGCGAAAAGGGCGTCAAAACCCTGGACGACCTGGCCGATCTGGCCGGCGACGAGCTGATGGAGTTGCTGGGCAAGGACAGTTTGACGGAAGACCAGGCCAATGCGGTGATCATGGCTGCGCGGGCCCACTGGTTCCAAGGCGAGGGAGAAACCGCCTGACCATAAGGGATCTGATCCCGGCTTCGGTGCAAGAGTCAGATGCCGAAGGTCTGGCGGAGGACCAAGAGGACTCGGGGCCTTGCCGTCGTTGTATTGTGACGGCTGTGGTAAGGCCGGTGGAATGCATGGTCCGTTTTGGCATCAGTCCCGACGGCGCCGTGGTTCCGGATGTGGCGGCGCGGTTGCCGGGTCGGGGTTTATGGTTGAGCGCTGATCGGGATGTGGTAAATACGGCCGCAAGGAAAGGTCTCTTCGCGAAGGCGGCCCGCCGGCGGGTCGAGGTTCAGCCCGATCTGGCTGATCTGATCGAGCGCTTGCTGTTAGGACGCTGTATCGACCTGATTGGTTTGGGGCGAAGGGCAGGTCAGGCGGTGGCCGGGTTTGAGAAGGTGCGTGGCGAATTGAAGGCCGGACGAGGCCGTGTCGTTCTGGCAGCCAGTGATGGCGCCGCGGACAGCCGCGAAAAGGTTCTGGCTTTGGCCAGAGGGTTGCCGGTGGTGACAGAATTGGCCAGCCGGGAACTGGGTGCGGCCTTTGGTCGCGATCATGCCGTGCATGGGCTGATGGCGCCGGGTCGATTGGCCGAGCGGTTCCTGAGCGAAGCCGGGCGATTGGCTGGGTTCAGAACGAAGATGTAATTTTGGGTGCAGACGAGGGCGTCTGCGAAAAAGCGAGAGTAAAACGATCCTATGACTGAGTCCAACGACCATGACCGGAAGACGCCCCTGAAACTGTCGCCGGGCAAGCTTGAACTCAAGAAGACCGTCGAGACTGGGCAGGTGCGCCAGAGCTTCTCGCATGGTCGCTCCAAGGTTGTAACGGTTGAGGTCCGCAAGAAGCGAACCTTTGCCACCGGTGCCGGAGGGGTGCTTCACGAGGTCAAGGACGGCCCCCGCCCTCCTGAATTCGAGCCCCCGCCTTCGCCCGTGCATCCGCCGCATGAGGATCCTGCGCATCACCTTCATGACCTGACCACAGGCGAAAAAGCCGCCCGCGCCCGCGCCTTGCAAGATGCGCTTAAGGCCGACGAGGATGCGCGTCGCCGCGCTGCCGAAGATGAACGCCGGCGCGCCGCCGATGATGAAATTCGGCGTCTGGCTGCTGAAGAAGCGGCGAAGCTTCGTGCCGATGAGCCCGAGCCGCCGGTCGAAGCTGTTGCCCCGGCTCAGGAAGGCGAAGCGCCGGTTGCGCCGCCGGCTGTAGAGATCGCCCCCGTTAAACCCAGCATCGCTGTCCAGCCCGTCGGAACGGCGTCAAAAGTTTTGTTGGATGACGAGGACGAGGAAGAGCGTGGCAAGCGCCCTGGCGGGCGACCGGCTCCGCATAAGCCCATCGCGGTGGCCAAGCGCAGTGAGCCGCGACGCCGCGAGGGCAAGCTGACCATCACGGCGGCGTTGGAAGAGGACGATCGCGGTCAACGTGGCCGGTCGCTGGCCGCTGTCAAACGGGCGCGGGAACGCGAACGTCTGAAGCAGATGCAAAAAAGCAGCGAAAAAGTCATCCGTGACGTGGTGGTGCCGGAAACCATCTCTGTTCAGGAATTGGCCAACCGCATGGCCGAACGCGGTGTTGATGTCATTAAATGTCTGATGCGCAATGGCATCATGGCGACGATTAATCAGGTCATCGATGCGGATACCGCTGAACTGGTGGTCAGCGAATTCGGCCATAATGTTAAGCGGGTCGCTGAGTCCGATGTGGAAATCGGCCTGTCCGGTCACGTCGATGTTGATGATCACCTGATCTCGCGGCCGCCGGTGGTTACGGTCATGGGCCATGTCGATCATGGCAAGACCTCGCTTCTGGACGCGCTTCGGGCCACCGATGTGGTTTCGGGCGAGGCCGGCGGTATCACCCAGCATATCGGCGCCTATCAGGTGACTTTGCAAGGGGGCCAGCGGATCACTTTTATCGATACCCCCGGCCATGAGGCCTTCACGGCGATGCGGGCCCGCGGCGCCAAGGTCACCGATATCGTGGTTCTGGTGGTCGCAGCCGATGATGGGATCATGCCACAGACGGTTGAGGCCATTCGCCATGCCCGGGCGGCACGCGTGCCCATTATCGTCGCCATCAACAAGATCGACAAACCGGACGCCAATACCCAGCGGGTGCGCCAGGAATTGCTGCAGCATGAACTGGTTACCGAAGATCTGGGCGGCGATGTGCTGGCCGTCGAAGTCTCGGCAAAGCAGCGTCTGAATCTCGACAAGCTTGAAGAGGCCATTCTTCTTCAGGCCGAGATTTTGGACCTCAAAGCCAATCCCGATCGTGCGGCGCAGGGCGTTGTGGTTGAAGCAAAAATGGAGCGGGGCCGGGGTTCGGTGGCCACCGTTCTGGTCCAACGCGGAACGCTGAAGGTTGGCGACGTCTTCGTTGCCGGCTCGGAGTGGGGCCGCGTCCGTGCCCTCGTCGACGATCATGGCAATAAGCTCGAATCTGCCGGTCCGGCGACCCCGGTCGAAGTTCTGGGGCTGCAGGGAACGCCGGCGGCCGGTGATGACTTCATCACGGTTGAAACCGAAATGCGGGCCCGTGAAGTGGCGGATTACCGCCAGCGCAAAGAGCGCGAAGCCAAGGTGGCTGCCGGTGCGCGCGGGACCTTGGAACAAATGTTCTCGAAGATCGCGGCCGGTGAAGCCAAGGAAATGCCGGTGGTGATCAAGGGCGATGTGCAGGGCTCGGTTGAGGCCATTGTGGCGACCCTGGAAAAAATGGGAACCGATCAGGTTAAGGTTCGGGTGCTGCATTCGGCCGTCGGTGGGGTTAATGAGTCGGACATCACTTTGGCCAAGGCGTCGGATGCCCTGGTGATTGGCTTCAATGTGCGGGCCAATCCGCAGGCCCGCGATATGGCCAGGCGCGATGCCGTCGAAATCCGCTATTATTCAATCATCTATGACGTCGCCGACGATCTGCGCAAAGCCTTGACCGGCATGCTGGCCCCGACCCTGAAAGAGCGCTTCCTGGGCAATGCCGAAATCCGCGAGGTTTTCAACATTACCAAAGTGGGCAAGGTTGGCGGCTGTTTCGTCACCGAAGGCATGGTCAAGCGCGGGGCCAAAGTCAGGCTGCTGCGTGACAATGTGGTTATCCATGAAGGCGCTTTGGGCCAGTTGAAGCGCTTCAAGGATGATGTTCGCGAGGTTCGCGAAGGGTATGAATGCGGGATGTCGTTCGAGAATTACAACGACATTCAGTCCGGCGATGTCATCGAATGTTTTGAGATCGAGGAAGTTGCCGGCATTCTTTAAGGAATCGGGCCATGAGCCGAGGCCATCGTGAGCCCAGCCAGCGCCAATTGCGTGTCGGTGAAGAATTGCGCCACGCCATTGCCGCGATTCTGGAACGAGACGATATCCGGGATCCCGATGTCGCCGGCCGGGCCATTACCGTTACCGAAGTTTCTGTCAGTCCGGATCTGAGCCATGCCACAGTCTTTGTGGTTCCGCTGGGGGGCGGTGACAGCCAGGCGCTGATCAAAGGCTTAAAGCGGGTGCGATCCTATATTCGCCATGCTTTGGCCAGCATGGTGCAGTTGCGCGTGGTTCCCGATCTGGTTTTTGCGCCGGATGTTTCCTTTGAGCGCTCGAGCCGCATCGAGGCCTTGTTAAATTCGCCACTGGTCCGACGCGATCTTGAACAAAGCGACCCGCCAGAGCCCAACCCCTCGGATGGCTAAGCGCGGTCGGCCCATCCATGGCTGGATTGCGATCGACAAACCGCTCGGCCTGACGTCGACCCAGGTGGTGGGGCGGGTGCGGCGCTGTCTGGACGCCGCCAAAGTCGGTCATGGTGGCACTTTGGATCCTTTGGCCAGCGGCGTGCTGCCGATTGCCCTGGGCGAAGCCACCAAGACGGTGTCCTTGGTGATGGATGGCGCCAAGACCTATCGCTGGCGCGTTACCTGGGGCGAACAGCGCAATACCGATGACGCCGAGGGGCTGGTGACGGCCACCAGCGACCACCGGCCGACAGCGGCCGCAATAGAGGCCGCTTTGCCGGCGTTTGTTGGTGACATCTGTCAGATGCCACCGGCCTTTTCCGCTCTGAAGATCGACGGACGGCGCGCCTATGATCTGGCCCGCGCCGATCTGCCCGTGGTTTTGGCGCCCAGGCAGGTTCATATCGAACATCTGGCTTTGCTCGAGGCAACAGCAGACAGCGCCGACTTCGAGGTTTCCTGCGGCAAGGGCACCTATATCCGTGCCTTGGCCCGGGATCTTGCTTTGGCTTTGGGTACGGTTGGCTATGTGACAGCCCTGCGTCGGACGCGCTGCGGTCCGTTTGGGCAAGCGCAGTCGATTTCCCTGGATAAGCTGGAAGAGTTTGGGCATAGTGCCGCCGCTGCAAATTTTGTGCTTCCTGTTGAGACCGCGCTGGACGACATCCCGGCCTTGGCCCTGACGGAAGACGAGGCCCGCCGCCTGCAGAGCGGGCAGTCCCTGTCGATTTCTCGGCTGGCGCTGTTCCGAGACCTGCCGACCCATGCTGCCGGATTAACCCTGCGTGCCATGGCCGGTGGGCGTTTGGTGGCTTTGGCCCGCATTGATGGCGACGAAATTCGCTCGGTGCGTGTGTTGAACCTTTAGAAGATCGGAGTCTGCGATGTCGATTACCGCTGAGCGCAAGCAAGAGCTCATTAAAGAATATGCCACCGGTGGCAATGATACCGGCTCACCGGAAGTTCAGGTTGCCATCCTTTCTGAACGGATTCGCAATCTCACTGAACATTTCAAAGATCACAAAAAGGATTTCCACTCGCGGCGCGGTCTGTTGATCATGGTTGGTCAGCGCCGACGCTTGTTGGATTATCTGAAGGCCAAGAATAATGCTCGTTACGAGCAGCTGATTGGCCGTCTCGGCTTACGCAAATAGACCCTTCGACACAAAAAGGGTCGACCGGATTGGATCCCGCGCAGAGATGGCTTTGCGCGGGCGAAGCCTGTTGGTATGACCGGATCCGGATAAGTAAGGGACGTGGCAATTCGGCCGCGCCCTGATTGGGATAAGGAAAATCATCCTATGTCTATGTTTAAGACCTTTCGCAAGGAACTGACCTGGGGCGGCCACAAGCTGGTGCTCGAGACGGGCAAGATCGCCCGTCAGGCTGATGGCGCCGTTATGGCCACCTATGGCGAAACGAAAGTGCTCTGCACCGTGGTGGGCGCCAAAGCGCCAAAACCCGGTATCGATTTCTTCCCCTTGACTGTTAACTATCAGGAAAAGGCCTTCGCTGCCGGCAAGATTCCTGGCGGTTTCTTCAAGCGGGAAGGTCGTCCGAGCGAAAAGGAAACCCTGGTTTCCCGTCTGATCGACCGGCCGATCCGGCCGTTGTTCGCCGATGGCTTCCGTAATGAGACCCAGGTGGTCTGCACGGTTTTGTCGCATGATCTGGAAAATGATCCGGATATCGTTGCGCTGGTTGGGACCTCGGCGGCTTTGACCCTGTCTGGTATTCCCTTCATGGGGCCCATCGGCGCGGCCCGAGTTGGCTATGTCGATGGTCAATATCTGTTGAATCCCACCGCGGAACAATTGGAAGCTTCCGCGCTTGATCTGGTGGTCGCAGGAACCGTCGAAGGCGTGCTGATGGTTGAATCAGAAGCCAAAGAGCTTTCCGAAGAGATCATGCTGGGTGCCGTCACCTTCGGTCATGACGCCTTCCAGCCGGTGATCCGGGCGATTGTCGAACTGGCCGAGCAATGCGCCAAAGAGCCTTGGGATATCGTTCCGCCGCCGGCTGAGGTTGAGCAGGTGACGAAAAAATTGCTGGCCGGCGGGGTTCCTGCACAGCTATCCGAAGCCTATAAAAATGTGGTCAAGCAAGAACGCTATGCCAAGGTGGGCGAAGTCAAAAAGGCGGCTCTCGAGCTGCTGGGTGACAATGCCGCCGAATTGGCAGTGGCGGGCGGCGTCCTGAAGCATCTGGAATCTGATGTCGTGCGCGGCAATATCCTGAAGACCGGTCTGCGCATCGATGGTCGCGATACCAAGACCGTCCGTCCCATTGAAGCCGAGGTTGGCGTTCTGCCCCGCGCACACGGCTCGGCGCTGTTCACCCGCGGGGAAACCCAGGCGCTGGTGGTGGCGACCTTGGGGACCGGACAGGACGAGCAGATTATCGATGCGCTGGCTGGCGAATATCGCGAGAATTTTATGCTCCATTACAACTTCCCCCCCTATTCGGTGGGCGAAGCTGGGCGCATGGGTTCGCCGGGGCGCCGCGAAATCGGCCATGGCAAGCTGGCCTGGCGGGCACTGCATCCGACCCTGCCGTCCAAAGAGGCCTTTCCCTACACCATGCGGGTGGTTTCTGAAATTACCGAATCCAATGGGTCCTCCTCGATGGCCTCGGTTTGCGGCTCGTCCTTGGCCCTGATGGATGCCGGTGTGCCCTTGCCGCGTCCGGTGGCTGGCATCGCCATGGGTCTGATCAAAGAAGACCATGGTTTTGCTGTGCTGTCCGATATTCTTGGCGATGAAGACCATCTTGGTGACATGGATTTCAAGGTGGCGGGAACCGAAAGCGGTGTTACCGCTTTGCAGATGGACATCAAGATCACCTCGATCACCAAGGAAATCATGCAGATTGCCTTGGATCAGGCCAAGGATGGCCGTCTGCATATTCTCAAGGAGATGTCCCGCGCCCTGGATCACGCCCGTGATGCGGTCAGCAATAACGCACCGCGTATTACCACCTTCCAGATTCCCAAGGATAAGATCCGCGAAGTGATCGGGACGGGCGGCAAAGTCATTCGCGAAATTTGCGAACAGACCGGTGCCAAGATCGATATCGAAGACGACGGCACCATCAAGGTGGCATCCGTCGACGGCGAGGCCGCGCAACGGGCCATTGACTGGATCAAAGGCATTGTGGCCGAGCCGGAAATGGGCGTCGTCTATAATGGCAAAGTGGTGAAAACCGTTGATTTTGGCGCTTTCGTCAACTTCCTGGGCTCACGGGACGGTTTGGTTCATGTGTCAGAACTGGCGCCGCGTCGGGTCGAAAAGGTCACGGATGTGGTAAAGATGGGCGATTTGGTCAAGGTCAAAGTTATCGGCTTTGATGATCGCGGTAAGGTTAAACTGTCGATGAAGCAGGTTGACCAAGCCACCGGTGAAGATATCAGTAAGAAAGAAAAAGAAGAAAAGGCCGAGCAGGCCTAAGCCGCTGGGTCGCTATGGCGACAGAGGGGCTATCGGTAAAAGTGATCGGCCATCGCGGCATCGCCGCGATGGCCCCCGAGAACACCCTGGCCGGTTTCCGCGCAGCGGCTCGGCTGGGGGTGCCCTGGGTCGAGCTGGATGTTCAACTGACCGCCGACGGACAGCCGGTGGTTTTTCATGACGATGATCTGCAGCGGACCACCAATGGCCAGGGTCACCTGGTCACGACTCCTTTGTCTGTTCTTAGAGAACTGGATGCCGGGTCCTGGTTCAAACAATCCTTTCAAGGCGAAAAGATTCCCTTGCTGACCGAGGCTCTGACGGTTATCGCCGGTTTGGGGCTCGGGCTTAATCTGGAAATCAAGGCAGACGCCGGCCGTGCCGTCCGAACGGCCGGCCTTGCTCTGGAACGGGCCCTTGAATATTGGCCCGGCCATTTGCCGCCCCCCTTAATTTCGAGTTTTTCTCCCGAGGCTTTATCGGAGGCCGCGCGATTGGCGCCTCATTGGCCGCGCGGCTTGTTGATCGCCGGCCAATGGCGCGGTGCGGTGGCGCGGGCCCGCCGTCTGGGCTGTCTCAGTCTGCATGTTCATCATGGTTTGCTGAGCCAGGCCCGCATTGCCGAGGCCCGTGCCGCTGGCCTCCTGGTTCTGGCCTATACGGTCAATTCCCGGGTCCTGGCCACCCGGCTTTGGGGTTGGGGGGTTCAGGCAATTTTCAGCGATCGGGCCCATCTCTGGTGTGGGGCCCTTGAACCATGTTAACGGCGCATTAAATGGCGGTTTAATTCTCGCTGATGGCGAGGTACAGTCTCGAGCCGTTGGGGCGAGGGGCCCTACAGATGGCCCAGGGGAGCTTAAAAGCAAGTGAAGCCGCTCAAGCCTTTGATGATTTCCGGCCGCGAGGTTCTTCCCCTGGTGGAAGGCGGCAAGGGCGTAGCCGTTTCCAACGGCGAAAGTTCCGGGGCCTGGGCCGCCGCCGAAGGGGTTGGCACCTTTTCCGGGGTCAATGCCGATTTCTATGATGAAAACGGGGCGCTGGTGCGCGTGGTTTATCATGGCAAGACCCGACGGGAACGCCATGAAGAACTGATTGCCTATGGCATTCGCGGCGGAATCGCTCAGGCCCGTATCGCCCATGACATGGCTGGCGGTGTCGGACGCATCCATATGAATGTGCTTTGGGAAATGGGCGGGGCCGAACGCATTCTGCACGGCGTTCTTGAAGGCGCCAAGGGGCTGGTCCATGGGGTCACCTGCGGTGCCGGCATGCCTTATAAGGTGGCGGAAATCGCCGCCTCCTACGGGGTCTATTATTATCCCATCGTTTCTTCGGCGCGGGCTTTCAACGCCTTGTGGAAAAGAGCGTTTCATAAATATGCCGATTTGCTGGGCGGGGTTGTCTATGAAGATCCCTGGCTGGCGGGTGGGCATAATGGCTTGTCCAATTCCGAAGATCCGCAGAAGCCACAGCCGCCTTTGCCAAGAGTGCGCGAACTGCGCAGCGCCATGCGGGCGGCGGGCGCCCCGGAGCGGCCGATCTTTATGGCCGGCGGGGTCTGGCGCTTGGATGAATGGGAAGATTGGCTGGATAACCCTGACTTAGGGCCGGTGGCATTTCAATTTGGTACGCGGCCGCTCTTGACCCAGGAAAGTCCGATTTCCATGGCCTGGAAACGCCGGCTGGTCAGTTTGTCGCCCGGCGATGTCCTGTTGCATAAATTCAGCCCCACCGGTTTTTACTCGTCGGCCGTTCGCAATGGCTTCATCAATGAACTGAGCCAGAGGTTAGAACATCAGATTTCCTGTTCTGCCGAACCGATGGGCGAGCATACCGCTCCCTTGGCCATCGGCGCCCGGGGACGGCTGGTTTATGTCGCGCCGACGGATCATGACCGGGCGATGGCCTGGACGGCCGAAGGCTTCAGCGAAGCCTTGCGCAGTCCGGATTCGACCCTGATCTTCGTGACCCCCGAGCGCGCCGAAATGATCCGTCGGGATCAGTTCGAATGTATGGGCTGCCTGTCGGCCTGCAGTTTTTCAAATTGGGCCCAGGGAGAAACCGGCACCACCGGCAAAAAAGCCGATCCGCGCTCGTTCTGTATTCAAAAGACGCTGCAAAATATTGTCCATGATGGGGATATTGAGTTGGAACTGATGTTCGCCGGACATAATGTGCACCGTTTTGCCAGCGATCCCTTTTACCGGGACGGTTTTATTCCGACGGTCGGCCAATTGATGGATCGATTAAAAACTGGGGCTTGAATAAACAACCAAAGAAGTCCACTTATCAGCTTGATGTTATGGGAAAGTTGATCCCAAGTTTTTCTTTGAGGCCGATAATGAACATTGCGACGCAACGACCCTTTAGCCAAGTGCTCGACCGTCTGCGCATGGCCGGCCTGCGCCCGACCCGGCAGCGGCTGGCTTTGGCGCGATTGCTGTTTGATGGCTGTGATCGGCATGTTTCCGCGGAACAGCTGCATTCCGAGGCCTTGGCGGCCAATATTCGTGTATCTCTGGCCACCGTCTATAATAGTTTGCATCAGTTCACCTCGGCGGCCTTGTTACGGGAAATCGTCGTTGATGCGGGACGGTCCTATTTCGATACCAATACGTCCGAACATCATCATTTCTTTTTCGAGCGATCTGGCCATCTGGAAGACATTGCCGGCCATATGGTGACGGTGACCAAGATGCCGGACGCCCCAGCCGGCACCACCATTCGCCGGGTTGATGTCATCGTCCGGGTCGACGGCTGAGTATTCCGGTCATTTCATGCTGTTGATCCGTATCAAGCAAATCCTCAAATATTTGCTGCTGGCGGTGTGGGCGGTCTTTGTTCTGATTGAAGACCTGTTGTGGGAGCCCCTTGGCCGATTAATGGCCGAACTGGGCCGCTGGGCGCCTGTCGCGCGCCTTGAGCTGGCGATCGGTCGCTTGCCGCCCTATGCGGCCATGGTGTTATTTATTGTCCCCTGGGCGATCATCCTGCCGGTGAAATTGGCTGCCTTATGGCTGCTGGCCAGCGGCCGTCCCGGCCTTGGCGCGGTTCTTTTTCTGTTCGGTGAAGTTCTTGGGATGGCGTTGCTGGCCAGGCTCTACGCGCTGTGCCGCCCGGCTTTACATCAGCTGCCTTGGTTCGTCTGGATCGAAACCCAACTGCGGCGTTGGAGTGCCTGGGCTCATGATTTGATGAATCAATGGCTTTGGTGGCGCTGGGTTAAACGAACTTTGCATCGGCTGACTGCCCGGCTGAAACAGGGCGCGCATTTACTGCGCCAAAGGGTTGTTGCGTGGCTGACCCGGCTTGGCGTCTCGTGAAGTTCTGGCTGCCATTGATGGCTCTGCTGTTGTGGCAAGGGCCGGTACAGGCCCATCCGCATGTTTGGGTGGATATGGTGGTAACGGCCTTGTTCAGCGAAGGAAAGGTCAACGCCCTCCAAGAGGATTGGTGGTTTGACGAGGATTTTACCGCCACGGTTCTTGGCGATATCCGGAAATTGAAGGGTGTGGCGGCGGCAAGGCCGCAGCCGCTGACGGATGCCGAAATAGACCGCCTGAAAAAGCAAGCCTTTGCCAATCTGGCCAATTATGCCTATTTCACGCATGTCTGGCGGGATGCCCAGCCGGTGGCCATCGGCAAGGAGGTCACCAGCTTTGCGGCCCATATGGAGGGAGGTCGCCTTTCCTATCGTTTCACCGTCACTTTGGCCGAGCCGATTGATCCCCGGCAGCACCGTCTGCGCATCGGCATTTGGGATGACAGTTATTATGTCGATGTGGGGCCGGCCAAAGGCGGGGCGGCGGCCCTGGAAGGCGACGGGGCTGAAGGCTGTCAGGCTAAACTGGTGGATGACAAGGATCATCCTCTTTACTTTGGGGCGGTGATTCCCAAGGTCATCGCCGTCAGCTGTGCCAAAGGGTAAGCATGAAAATAGGGGCGTTTTTCTTATTTTTTGTGATTCTATCGGTGGGGGTCTCCGTCCAGGCGGCTGATCTGTTTGGTCATGGCCCCGAGGGACCGACGCCCTCTTTGTCGGCCGAGGCGCACAGCCCCCTGCCGGAACCCTTGCGGACGGTTCTGGGCCAGATGGTTTCGCTGCAAAGCCAGCTAAATGCCCAATTGCGTGGTCAGCTGCGCCAGGCGCGGGACGGCGGATCCCTTAGCCCGGTTCTTGCCATAATTGGTCTTTCGTTTCTTTATGGGGTCGTTCATGCCCTTGGACCCGGCCATGGCAAGCTGGTGGTCGGCAGCTATTTTCTAAGCCGGCGCGCCCGCCTGGTCCATGGCCTGATGATGAGCGGCACCGCCGCGTTGGTTCAGGCCTTGTCCGCCATTGCTTTGGTCAGTTTGTTGGCTTTGGTTTTCGATTTTGGCTCGCAGGAGATCTTCGCTCAGGCGGGAACCCTGGAAACACTCAGTTATTTTGGTATCACCGCGGTCGGGCTGGCCATGCTGTGGCGGGTCTGGCAGCAAAAGGATTGCTGCCACGGG
>DUZC01000038.1 GCA_013349735.1 Rhodospirillaceae bacterium | reverse complement strand
TCAAGGAACACAACAAGGCCGCAGAGCCATTCGTCTGGACACAACCCGCCGCAGCCATCCTGGCCAAACTTCGCCGTCTCCCTGTATCCCTTGTCTGACTCAGTGCACTAGCTGTCGATAGGCGTCACAGCCTTAAGAATCTTTACGTAATTCGCCCGATCGAAGGCCGTTGGATCGGTCACGGACCGGCGGCTCAACTGCCCACGCAACTGGTCCAGATGATCAAGCTCCCGAACCGTCATGCCAGCCTGCAACCCCTCGAGCAGGCTCCGCATATGGCCAATCCCATGTCGGATCAGGGCCGATGCCGTCATCACCACATCCGCCCCCACCAAAAGATATTTCAGCACCTCGTCGGCCGTCGCCACCCCTGTGCTGGCAGCGATGGAGCCCTTAATGCGACCGGCCAAACTGCCAATCCATAGGAGCGGCAAACGGATCTCGGCCCGATTGCTGAGCCTGAGATCGCGGGTCATGGCCGTTTCACGCAAATCGATGTCCGGTTGATAGAATCGATTGAAAAGCACAAAACCATCTGCCCCCGCATCGTCAAGTTCCTTAATGAAATGACCCGGCGAACTGAAATAGGGACTGAGCTTCATCGACACTGGAATTGACGTGCAGGCTTTGACCGCCCGAAGAATATCAAGATAGCGCTCCTCGACTTCGCGCCCGGTGGGGGCACAATCCGTCGGCAGAAAATATATGTTCAATTCTATAGCGTTGGCCCCGGCCTGCTCAACTTCACTGGCATATTGGGTCCATCCGGCCCGCGAAATTCCGTTTAAACTGGCAATCACGGGGATATCAACCGCCTCGCGGGCTTGACGGATCAAGTCGAGATATTTCTCGGCTCCCATGCCGTCTTCGCCGCCATAGGGCAAATAAGAAGAAGCCTCGGATCCCGTCGCAAAGAGCAAACGTTCCGCTTCTTCGATATCAAAATCAATTTCTTCTTCAAAGATGGACGGCAATACGACAGCGGCCGCCCCATTGTCTTCAAGCTGACGAATATTATCGATTTTCATTCCAACTGTGGACGCCGCCGCCACCAGTGGGTTTTTCAAAGTCAAACCCAGGTAGCGACTGGTCAGATTAATGGACATCACGTTATTCCCAATTAAGAATGGCTGTCTGGCCCCGGTTCGTCATAGTTCGTCAAGGATGCGGACCCGTCTATTTCCAGGCGCATAATCTTTTCAACGCATTGCGCAGCGGATGCAACCGCTTCCTTTGTCCGCTCCTGCAAGGCATCGACACCGCCCACGACCAGAAGAAGACCCGAAACTCTGGCCATCTGTGACGCCATGGCCGCACCAATACCCAAGGGCAAGCCGTGCGCCCCGGAAAGAATCGCCTGGCTATAGTTCAGAATGCGATTGGCCGCCTCTTCCACCAGCGCCTCGGCATTGACGGCCACGGCGGCTCTTATCTCCTGCAAAAGACTGACATGGGTCTCACTACAGCCATGAATTTGGATGCGCGATTGCGCCAGCACCATCAAATTGGTCATGCGTTCGGATATATCGCCCATGCGCCGACAGAGGATCTGGCGTTGTCTGGCCCCCCGCACTTTGTCCAGACGCGACGAAAGCTTACGGACCTCCAGAGCCATTCCATGGGCCTGGCTAATTACCGTCCAGGTTTGTGCTGCGCAAACATCCGGGCCGCTATCGGCACCAATGATGGTGCTGCCACGATTCTTAAATTTAGCGACCATGATCTGGTCAAAATCAGGAACGTGCGAAATTAGCCAATCATAAATAAAGAACGCAATATCTAAATATTTAGATCGCTGATCGCTAACCAATAACGAATCTTCCTCGAGTTTCTTTAACATATTTTGATGAAATTTTTTGTGGATTATTCGATCATCATAATCGAATGAATCCATTATTTTTTCTTCATGGGTAAAATGAACAGCAATAAATTTCTTTATGTCCTGCAATATTTTCTTTATTACCGCATCTGATTGGCCGGTATCAATGGCTGTCTTAAAATCCGTTACATATTTCATCAATAGGCGGTGTTCTGTATCAATTTCGGCAATGCCGGTTGCATCAAGAACCGACCAGTCCAAATCCTCATTGACCGGACCCGCACCATCCTTGGCGCGACGAAAAGGCCCGCGATAGCCGTTGCTCGCTTCAACGCGCCGATCGGGGCCACGATAAACGGCTTCGGTGATAAAAGCTTTTTTCCTAAAAACGGCGGCATTATAGGCCGCATGAAACATATGTTGCGCCAAGGGCATGGCAAGGACCGCATCGGCTCCGGCATCTGTCAAATGCTGGACCTCACGCTCATCGGCTTTTAAGAGGATGCAAATCACCGGCAGGTGGCAAATCTGTTCCGGCAAATCCCAGCGAAGTGACTTCAGCAGGTCCGCTTGCTCATTCCCAACCAAAGGGTCGGCGATAAGCAGCGCGAAATTCCTGTCCGTTTGGCGCAACAACTGGACGGCCGTGTCACGGTCTTGAGCCTCGACAACCTCTGCAGACCCTGCCTCATCTAAAAAAGAGCTCAGCAGCCGTCGGGCATAGGCGCTTTTTACCGCCATCAGGATCAGGGATTTTTGGTTGGACGACGCGACCACCATCAGCGAAAACGGATCCAGAGTAGGGTTAAGGGGGTAAGCAGGACAGCCCCGCGCGTCAAGGAACGCGTCAAGGAATTTGCTTTAGAATTTCAGCGGAGAAAGCCGCCGACTGCCGGGAAAATGCCTCAAGCTGTACTTTGGACAGATTTTCGCCATCAGACAACAGTGCTTCAGCCGAAGCCTCCAGATCACGCAAAACCGCCGCCAAGGATTCGCTGATCGTGCCCTTAACCCGCACCCCCACATCCTCGACAATCTGCCTGAGACGGAAACTGTAAGAACTGAGTTTGCCCACATCCATGTCTTTGACAAAAAGCTGGCGAATAGTTTTGTCCAACCAGGTTACCTGAACGGCGTAGCGTTCCAATTTAAGACCATCGAGTTGTGCCGCCACCCGAGCCGCATCTTTTTCATATTGCGCCGGCGGCATTTTCCGGGTGCGAGCCATCAAGGGATTGGGAACCCCGATTTGCGGAATCTGTTCGGTGCCCGGGCGCGCTGCCGAGCGGCGGTCCGGGCCCGTATAATCCTGGGTTACCACAAATGGTTTACGTTGCCTGGTAAAACCCTCCAAGCGATCGAGCAGTTGTTTCGGTGAAAACGGGATCAGCAGAAGGTCATCCGGACCGCTGTCAATAATTTTACGAACGACGGTCTGATCGGGAGAATTCAAAAGAATAATGATAATCGGAAACGGATTAGGCCCCAAACGCCCATTGCGCATATCAACGATCAGGGGCGCCATAGAAATCCCGCCGATTTCGGCCGGCAAAATAATCAAGTCATAGGCCGTCTTGGCCATGGCATTATGCAAGGCATCGACCGTAAGCACAGACAAAACTGGCCCGAACCCGACCCGCTTAAGGGCGTCTTCAACGCCTCGGCGGATGATTGGGTTTTCTAGTACCGCAAGCGAATGCACCTGACTGTAGTCTACTGAAACCAAAATCGCTCATACCCAAAATAATCGGTTTGCGAAGCTAACAGATTTTTCCTCGGCACTGAAACGTCAATTAGCTTTTGACCATGACATAGGGCATTTGACTTAAATTTCCTTAAATTTCCTTATAAGCCGCCAGAAGTAACACCCAGGGAACGGCGGACCACCGCAACCGCCGGGCACAAACCAGGCGAAGGGGGCTCCTGTCAAAACAAATTCACCCGAAAGAAAATATTCGCTCTTTGTCGAAAGAGATGCATCAGGCTATTCTCCCCCCCCGAAGATGACCGGCAAACGGTTCATCATGAGATGTTGGGTCGACGTCCCCGGGGGCAAGCCTTCAGGACGGCGATCTGAATGACAATGGCTTTTTATGCGGGAGTAGACGACATGGCCAATCGTGACGTGGTTATTCTGAGTGCCGTCCGTTCTGCCATCGGCGGTTTTGGCGGATCCTTAAGTGACATTGAACCGCCGGAATTGGCCGGTACCGTGATGAAGGAAGCCGTAAAAAGATCCGGCGTCGATCCCAAACAGATCAATTATGTCACGGTCGGCAACTGTATCCCCACCGATTCGCGCTTCGCTTATGTCTCCCGGTTGGCCTCGATCCAGGCCGGACTGCCGATGGAGTCCGTTGCCATGAATGTCAATCGGCTCTGTTCTTCGGGATTGCAGGCGATTGTTACGACGGCCCAGAATATTCTTTTGGGTGATTGCGACTATGGTGTGGGTGGCGGCGTCGAAGTGATGTCCCGCGGCGGCTATATGTCGCCAGCCATGCGCAGCGGGGCCCGCATGGGTGACACCACCCTTCTCGATATGATGGTCGCCGTCCTGACCGACCCGTTTGGCGTTGGTCATATGGGCATCACCGCCGAGAATGTCGCCGCCAAATGGGGCATCACCCGCGAAGAACAGGACGCATTGGCCTGTGAATCCCAGCGCCGCGCCGCAGCAGCCATTGCCGAAGGACGGTTTAAATCCCAGATCGTGCCGATCGTCAAACAGACCAAAAAGGGTGAAGTGGTCTTCGACACCGATGAACATGGCAAGCCCAGCACAACCATGGAAACTCTGGCCAAAATGCGGCCAGCCTTTAAAAAGGACGGCACGGTGACTGCCGGCAATGCCTCGGGCATCAATGACGGTGCGGCCTTTTTCGTCCTGAGCGACGCCGCCGTCGCCGCCAAGGCCGGCTTGAAGCCCATCGGTCGGCTGGTGTCCTATGCCATTGCCGGTGTTCCCAATGACGTCATGGGCGAAGGCCCGATCCCGGCAACCAAACTGGCTCTGCAAAAGGCAGGCTTGAGCCTGGCCCAGATGGATGTCATCGAAGCCAATGAGGCATTTGCCGCCCAGGCCATCGCGGTGGCCCGCGGACTTGACCTGGACATGGCCAAGACCAACCCCAATGGCGGCGCCATCGCCCTGGGCCATCCGGTTGGCTGTTCCGGTGCCTTTATCGCTACCAAGGCCCTTTATGAATTGCAGCGAATCAATGGTCGCTATGCTTTGGCGACGATGTGCATTGGCGGTGGCCAAGGCATCGCGGTAATTTTTGAACGGCTGTAAGACTTAACAGGCAAGGCGACAACCCGGCAATGCAACCAGCTGGGTTGTCGTCTTTCTCTATAACTTGGTTGCCTGATGATCCACTTTCCGGCATTCTCCGCTCATGTTTGCACGCAAGAATATAGACATTCAACTGGGTAGCCGCTTTGTCAAAGCGGACGACAAATCCCAAACTGTCTGGCGGGTTGAAGCCCTGTGGACAGCCACGGATGGCCTGCCCCATGCCCGCTTGAACGCCGGACCGACCCGCAGTGATCTCCGTACGGTCGCTATCGCCGCTTTGTCTGACCGCAAGGCCTGGCTGCCGCTTGGCACGACCGAGCAATCCGCCCAATAGTCTGTTCCCCAATCACCAGACGTGATTTTTTTGTGAACGGCCCTCGCCTGGACTCGACGCCGGCACCGACTTAAATGATCTTCTTGTTCGTGGCAGAAGTAGGATCCTCTTAAATGGCGAATGTCATTATCGACGCATTTTATCAAGCCCCCGAAGCCATGATGATAACCAATCAAGATGGCGATATTTTGCACGTCAATGACGCCTTCACCACCATCAGCGGCTACAGCGAGGAGGAAGTTCAGGGAAAAAATCCACGTTTTCTTCAGTCTGGCCGGCATGACAAGCTTTTTTACCAGAACTTTTGGAAAGAATTGCAACTGGTTGGCCAGTGGTTTGGTGAAATCTGGAATCGGAGCAAGGACGGCACGATTTATTCCCAGTGGGTGTCGATTTCTTCGCTTCGCGACATCGGCGGCAATGTCCGCAACTTTGTCGCCGTGATGAGCGATGCCAAAATCCGCAAGGATGAAAGCCAACGCATTGCCCGCCTGGAAAATCTTGACTCCCTGACTGGCCTGCCCAACCGCGCTCTTTTTATGGATCGGTTGACCGGGGTCTGTGCCCGCGCCCTGCGCAATCACGATGACGCAGCACTTTTACTGATTAATCTTGACCATCTGAGCCTGGTTAACGACGCGCTCGGCCATGATGCGGGCGACCGGCTGCTCAGTCAGACGGTGGGCCGTCTGTTGGGGTGCGTTCGGGATACCGATACCGTTGCCAGAATCGCCGGCGATGAATTTGCAATTATCTTGGCCAAACTCACTGAAATGAAGGATGTCGAGGTCGTAGCCCGGAAGATTTTGACGGAATTAGGCAAGCCCTTCGAACTGGGAGACCAAGCGCCAACCTTCATTTCCGCAAGCATTGGAATTGCTTTGCTGCCTTTGGATGGGAAAACGGCCGAGGAACTTGTTAAATTTTCTGACATGGCAAAATATCAGTCTAAGCGTGATGGTGGAAACGTATACCGCTTTTACTCAGAAGATATGAATACAGATGTCGTCTTACGAATGGAATATATTAGAAGCATAAATCATGCACTTATTAATGATGAGCTTGATGTATATTATCTTCCGATTATAGATTCTGGAAATGGCCTTCTTGTCGGCGCTGAGGCGTTACTGCGATGGAACCGACCGGACGGCAAAACCATCCCGGCAGCTGAGTTTGTGTCAATTGCCGAAGATGCCGGCCTAATGGTTCGCATCGGCGAAACCGTTCTTGATAAAGTGGTTAACGCCCTGGTTAGCTGGCGCGACAAGATTCCCAGCCCGGTCCGGATCTCCATCAATTTATCGCCCCAGCAATTACGGAACCCGAAGGCCTTTGACAGTATCCGTGAACGCTTAGAGGCGGCAGAGATCGATCCGACTCTGCTGGAATTCGAAATTTCAGAAGGAATCCTCAAGGATGACTCACCAAAGATCCGCGAAGCCTTGAAGCAACTATCCAGCTTTGGCATCGGGCTCGCTGTGGATAATTTTGGCACCGGCTACACCTCGCTGCAGCATTTGCGCAATGTGCCGGTGCAAGTTATGAAAATCGACAAGCTTTTTGTCCGCACCCTGCAGTCGGGTGGCGAGGACGCTTTGCTGACGGAAGCGATGATCGCCATGGCCCACTCGCTGGGCATTCGCGTCGTCGCTGAAGGCATTGAAACCCCCGAGCAATGGCAAATGATGCAAGGGCGCGCCTGTGACTTTGGTCAGGGCTATTTGTTCAGCAATCCTTTAAGCAAGGATGAGTTCCTGGACTTTGCCTGCAACTATGACGGCACCAAGCCCTCGCTGCCCTTACCAGACAAAAACCTTTCGGAATAAAGGGCTCATCCCATCGCCACCCGGCTACGGCGGCGACGGCGGTCCCGCAGTTCGGTCAAATAGGTGACCAAGGCGAAAGCAATCCAACTGGCGTGAAAGAGGACGCCACAGAGCACCATCGCTTCCCCGGGAATCGGCCCGACGGCAGCCCGATGAAACATCTCACTCAACTGGGTCAGTGGCGTCGGATGAATGGCCAATTTGCCGAAATATGCCACCGCCTGAATACTCAGTATCCAGGCATAGTTACTGCGCAAGCGCCGACCGCAGGCTCTGGACAGCGTTATATGGTGATGCGGTTCGCAGTAATCCCCGGCCAGAAGTTCCCGCATGGCGGCGTCCGCCATCGGCACCTGCCCGCGCAACATTGGCACAAAAAACTCAGTCTCGAGATGGCGGGCCCGCGCACGCCAAACGTTAAAATAACGATAGCGACGTCCTTCGTAAGAAATAAAAACAATCACCAGCATCCCAACCAATATCAGTGGTAAAGGCGAAGCATTGGCACCGCTGAAAGCAATGGAAAAGGCAATGCCAGTGGTAACCACGGCCCAGTTGGTCGTCGTGTCGAGACGTGTCCGCCAAATGGTGCTGCGATACACTTCGCCACGATAGAGATGCGCAAGGGCCCCTATCTCTGCGACACTGAAAGGGATGGGCGCGTCGCCCGAGGCATCAGAAGGCGAACGCAGTGGCTCACTTGTTTCATTCATTGCTGTTCATCCAAAGACTGAGCAAATGTTAAAAATTTCGCGGGATCTGCGCTGGCACGCCAAGATTATAGAACTCCCGGTCAAATTATGCTTTTCCAGACTTTCCCGAATACAACACCCCGGCTATTGTAGCAAAAGAAAGCGCACGGGCAGGCCGAACGCGCTCTGAAGGAAGGAATGTGAATATGCCGAGAATTGCATTGGTAACCGGTGGCATGGGTGGCCTTGGTGAAGCTATTTGTATCAAACTGGCCGCCCTGGGCGACAAGGTTGTCACGACCTACAGCCCCAGCAACGCCAGTGCAAAGGATTGGCTTCGTAAAATGAACGACATGGGTTTCGGCTTCAAAGCCTATCCCTGTGACGTTATGGACTTTGCTTCCGCCAAAGCCTGCGTGGATCAAGTCGTTAAGGATGTTGGCCCGATTGATGTGCTGGTCAATAATGCCGGCATCACCCGTGACACCACCTTCAAGAAAATGAGCAAGGACGACTGGGATGCGGTGATCCATACCAATCTCGATTCCGTGTTCAATATGACCAAGCAGGTCATGGACGGCATGGTTGAGCGCAATTGGGGCCGTGTCATTAATATCTCATCGGTCAACGGCACCAAAGGCGCCTTCGGACAGACCAATTATGCGGCGGCAAAGGCCGGCATGCATGGCTTTACCAAGTCTCTGGCCCTTGAAGTTGCCAAAAAAGGGGTGACCGTAAACACCATCTCGCCTGGATATATCGGCACCAAGATGGTTATGGCCATCCCCGAGGATGTGCTTGAAGGCAAGATTCTGCCGCAAATTCCCATGTCTCGCCTGGGAAAACCCGATGAAGTTGCCGGTTTGGTCGCGTATCTCGCCTCGGAAGAGGCAGCCTTCGTGACCGGGGCGAATATTTCCATCAATGGCGGCCAGCATATGTTCTAAGCATTGGGCTAAATCTTAGCACAAAACGACCTTACGCCCCTGCAATCCGGACAAGTGATTGCAGGGGCATTTTGTCAGCCTGGTGACCAATCTGGATTTTTTGTGACACTTTTAACTGAAGGTCTTGCAAGATTCACTTGCACCAAAAGGCCAACTGTCACAGATTTGCGCGCAGCGACGAAGAAACGCTGACCTTGAGCAATCGATGGTCTTAACAATAATTAAGAAATGTCAAGAGGGAGATGGCCATGATTTTTCGTGGCGAGCGAAGTTTCTCAACTGTTCTTAAGCCATGCCCTTTGGATGTTCTTGGGGCCGCAGTCTGTTGTTGCCGTCGCTCTGGTCAGCGATGACCGCGATTCCCAAGAGGAACACACCCAACAGAATGGTCATCTTGACAACAGTTCCAGCGTCTCGAAGCTTTGGTAAATTCCAAAAGTTATTGGCAGACGGACCTGAAATCAATGTCTCTTACCTATAATTTGAAGCGAAAAGAAGGAAAATAGAAATGGCACAACCAAACGCTACTGCACCAAAGATTGGCAATCCTGCTGTCGTCGGACTTGCCGGTTTTGGCCTTACCACTTTTGTATTGCAGCTCCATAACATCGGTCTTTGTGGTATTGGTCCGGTAATTTGGCTTGGGTTCTTCTTTGGTGGCCTGGCTCAGTTCATCGCCGGCTATCAAGAACAAAAGATGGGAAATAATTTCGGCTACTGTGCCTTTACCGCCTATGGCGCCTTCTGGATTTCGCTTTGCGCGATGATCGTCGCCGGGAAATTTGACCTGTTCACTGCCAGCAAGACCGATGTCGGCTATTTCCTTATTGCCTGGACGCTGTTCTCTTTCATTCTGTTTATTGGCTCGACCAAGGTCCATATGGCCATGTTCCTGACCTTCCTAACCCTGATGATCGGCTTCGTTTTGCTTGACCTCGCTCATTTTGGTTATCCGGAACTGACCGTCTATGCCGGCTATGACCTGATGGCTTGCGCATTGCTGGCCTGGTATATGATGGCCCATGTGATCTTCCTTGATCTGTTCGGCCGTGACGTTTTGCCAGTTGGCAAGCCCTTGTTCTAAAACAAGGAAAGCAGCACTGACCAAGAAGCCGCCCCTTCATCGGGGCGGCTTTTTTTACGCCAGATCGGCAACCCCCAAAGCCTGGGGGCTGACGCCCAGCAGCGTCGCAACCAGCCAAATTTCTCCAGCCGTGACATGACCGCTGCTATCCGCGGCGTTGATCGGAACCAGCACCGCGTGACCATTTACGCTGACCGACGTCAGGCTTGAGGTGCGAAACGCCCAGATTTCGGTTTCCCCGCTGCTTGACGCGCCAATGAACATCACATGCTCGGCCAATGCGCCCGTATTGGCATTGCCCGCGCTATCAGCAACCAGATAGGCGGCATTGGCGGCGGTCGCGACCGCAGCGGCGCTGCCATCACCAATCGAACCAATATTAACGAAATACGCGACCGACGAGCCCGCCGTCCCAAAATTGAGGGCAGCCCCATGCACCGGTGTGGCGGTTCCATCCAGCAACAGAACCGAAGACTCATTGACCGTGCCACTGACATCCAGCACAGAGCCCTTACCGGGGCTGAAACCAACAATGCTTGTTACCAACCCGCTGGACAGATGCAGTTTGTCGGTCGTTGCATTGCCGAGGAAAAGAAGAGTTTGCGACCCATTGATCGTGATGCTGTCAACACCGGGGCCATCCCGCAAAGTAAGGCCCGATGCCGCAAGACTCGCATTCGGAAAATTGGGTGACAGAACCACCATGCCCGCCGTCAGACCGCTACTGATTTGGATCATTCCCGCGGACAGGTTGATCGGACCTTGGGTAATTCCGGCAGCGGGAACAGTGGACGGATCGATCAGGCTAAGATTATAAAAATTGGCTGCGGCGCCCGCACTTAAAACAGATTGCGCATCCATCTGCAGGCCTGGATCAGCATAGCCACCGGTCAGCGCCGGATTAATCAGCCATCCGCTGCCGCCCCCCGCTGTGGCTCCGGAATAAGCATTGAGCCCAGATTTGCTGGCTTCAGCATTGATAAAACTAAGCAATGCGGCCGGCGCCGAGAGGATTCCATCATCCATTTGCTCGGCCCAGTAGACAACGCCAGCATTGGTTGTGCCAAGGTTAATTCCCAGGATATGGCTATAGAGCGACTGGACAAAGGCAAGATGCTGGGCCGAGGTGGTTCCAGGATCACCAATCGTTTGCTGGAAATAGCTGTTGCTCATGAAACTTTGTGCGATGGTGGTGATTGATTTACCGCCCGCCAGTTGGTTCATCCAATTTTCGAAGTCGCTTAGCGAAGGCTGTGGCTCCCAGGAAAAAACCGACGAATAGAGCTGCGCCAATTGAGCATTGGCCGGGTTAAGCACAAAATAGAGGTCATTAGGATAGTTCAAGACCGCCGCACTGCCGCCTGGCGGCGTGGTCATGGCTGCCACGGTCAATGGGTCACTGAGGCTCAGATGGGCGGCATTGAACAGAAGGATGCTTTCGCCGCTGACCGTCACGGACTTGCCGTAATTGCTATCGCCCACCCCAATATCCTGAAGGGTTGTAACGCCCTGGGCATCGATTTTGATCGCATAACTGGTTCGGGCATGGTCGAGAACGACGACATTGGTGCCGCTGGTAAAACTTGCGCTTTGGAACCCGACCACATGATTACGGCCATCTGCGACCAGGCCCGGTTCTTCCAAAGCGACACCATTTACCCCGCGACCGGATGCATCCTGCTGCATGACAAATGTGGCGAGACTCGCCGCAACGCCGGGAACACTCAGCGTGTAAGGGACAGAAATCGTGAAAAGCGCCGACGCATCAGCAATCAATTGTGACGCGCTTACCGCCAGCACCGGCGTCCCGGCATCAGACAATGTAATGCCGGACAATTTTCCCTGAGCGGCAATGGTTTGCAAAAGGTCTAAATTGGCGCTGACGGTCTGGGCCGTATCAAAAACCGCAACAAAGGCGACATTTTGCGAAGCGGCGACGACGGTGGCATTGGCCGCACCAACGAAGGCAACGGTGAGTTGATAACTGCCGGCAATAAGGCTCAAAGCTGTTTGATCATTGGACCACTGGGTTTGAGACAATAAAAGAGTTGGCGTGCCGCCGTCCGTCAACAGGACCGAAGTCAATAGACCCGAGGCCGCCAGGCTTTGCAAAAGATCCAACGAACTGCCCACATTGAGCGCGCTGTCGGAGAGTTCAATGGCCGTCACATTGGCCATGGCGGCAACCGTCGATGCCGTAGCGGCCGTCACCCCACTGACATTTAAGGCATAGCTGCCAGAGATTTCCGCCAAGACCGCGGCGTCATTATTCGCCTGTTCGGCAGTTATGCTGAGCGTGGGTGTTCCAAAGTCGGACAAGCCGATCGTACTTAGCAAGCCGGCTGTGGCCAAAACCTGCAAATTATCCAGAAAAGCCGCAACATTCGCAGCCGAGTCAACAATAACCGCGGGCGTGGTCAAGGTGCCGGCGCCATAGGAACGGATGGCATCCTGAGCGGAAAAGACCAGCAGGGATTTTCCTGGAATGACAATATTTGTCATTACTTTATTTGCCACCCCTGCCGTCTGCTTCAGATTAGAGAATTTTTACGTAGACCTGACCGCCCCGGGCGGCGAAACCACGATAGACGTATCGCACTCCACTCTCTTGTACGAACTCTTGCCAGGCCATAAATTCGTGTTGCTGCCAATTATGGT
>DUZC01000037.1 GCA_013349735.1 Rhodospirillaceae bacterium | reverse complement strand
CGTACCGGATAATCGCGGACACCGGCCAAGACATGAAGGCGGTCCATCTCGTCTTCCTGGACCGCGCCGGCGGGTGGCTCGCCACCGGTCGCCAGAGCATGAAAACTTTCAAAGAGATGCTGGGCCTCGGCTTCGGTCTTGCCTTTGATCACCTCTGTCATCAACGAGGCCGATGCCGTGGAAATGGCGCAGCCCTGACCTTCGAAGGCAACATCTTCGATTACTCCAGCGGCATTGACCGTCACATAGACGGTTAATTTGTCGCCGCAAAGCGGGTTTTCGCCACGGGCCTGGTGGTTGGCATGGGGGGGATGCCGCCGATTGCGGGGATGACGGCCGTGATCGAGAATCACTTCCTGATAAAGATCGCGCAGATCGTCGCTCATTCGCCAAACAACTCCAGAACTTTGCTAAGGCCAGCCACCAGGGCGTCAACCTCGCCGCGGTGGTTATAAAGCCCGAAAGAGGCCCGTGCCGTGGCGGGCACGCCGAATCGTTCCATCAAGGGTTGCGCGCAATGATGCCCAGCCCGGATGGCAATGCCGTCATTATCGAGAACCTGGGCAATATCATGCGGATGCGCACTGTCCAGGACGAAAGAAAGAACCGCCGCCTTGTGCGGGGCGCTTCCCAGCAGACGCAAGCCCTTTAACCCCAACAACTGGTGGGTAGCATAGGCCAGCAGATCCTGTTCGTGCCTGGCGATGCGCTCCAGCCCCAGCTCGGTAACATAGTCGAGGGCAGCCCCTAATCCGGCCATTTGGGCAATGGCAGCGGTTCCCGCCTCGAATTTGGCGGGCAAGGGCGCCCAGGTCGATTTCGCAAAGCTTACGGTCCGGATCATATCGCCGCCGCCCTGATAAGGCGGCATGGCGTTCAACAGCTCTTCCTTGCCATAAAGAATGCCGATCCCGGTCGGGCCATACAGCTTATGGGCGGAAAAAGCGTAGAAATCGCAATCCAAAGCCTGCACATCGACGGCCATATGGACCACAGCCTGAGCCCCATCGAGCAGAACTTTGGCCCCCGCCTGATGCGCCAGCCGGATCATGTCCGCAACCGGGAGAACCGTGCCCAATACGTTGGACACATGAGCAAGGGCAACCAGGCGGGTTTTCGGGCTCAGCAAGCGGCTGAAGGCCTCAAGGCTAACCTGGCCATCGTCTTCCACCGGCACCACTTTCAGCACCAGATCTTTTTCATCGCGCAGTATCTGCCAGGGAACAATGTTCGAATGATGTTCAAGTCCGCTGATCAGGATTTCATCGCCCGGTTGCAGGAAGGCCCGCCCATAACTTGCCGCCACCAGATTGATTGATTCGGTGGCACTGCGGGTGACAATGATTTCATGGCTGTGACGGGCATTCAGGAAAGCCTGCACTTTGCGCCGGGACCGTTCGTAATGCTCGGTCGCTTTTTCGCTCAGATAGTAAAGGCCCCGATGAATATTAGCGTATTCTTCTTCATAGACCCGGCGTTCCGCTTCAATCACCACCGACGGCTTCTGCGCCGAAGCGGTGGTATCAAGATAGACCAGCGGACGGCCCCGCACCGGCCGCGCCAGAATCGGAAAGTCAGCGCGAATGCGCTCGACATCATAAGGAGCCACCTTGTCTGCCATGGCCAGGGTCATGCTGTCGCCTCAAGATGGCTGAGATGCTGCGCCAGCGCCGCCAGGAACGCCGCGCGTACGCTATCGTCGGCGATCGATTCGACCACTTCGGCAACGAAGGCGTTGATCAACAATTGCCGTGCCGTTTTATCGTCGATGCCGCGCGCCCTTAAATAGAACAAGGCATTCTCGTCAATATCGCCGATGGTTGCCCCATGCCCGCATTTGACATCATCGGCGTAAATTTCCAATTCCGGCTTGGCATCCATCTCCGCACGATCGGACAGCAACAAAGCCTTGCTCAGCTGATGCGCATTGGTCTTTTGCGCCGTGCGTTCTACCAGAACACTTCCTTGAAAAACGCCTCGCGAGGCTTCGGCCAAGACCCCTTTGAAGACCTGCTGCGACTGACAGCCCGGCGCGCGATGGACCACGAAGGTCGTATTGTCGATATGCTGCTGATCCCGCGCGACATAGGCGCCCTCAATACTGAAAGAGGCCCCCTCGCCCTCTAAAAAAGGCAGCATTTCATGGCGGGATAGCCGACCGCCGGTCTGCACCAGCACCGCCTGATAGCGTGATCCCCTGTCCTGGCGTAAAGCCGTCAGGGCCAAATGCACGGCCGTCATGGCTTCGTCTTGTAAAACATAATGGGACAGGCAGGAGTCCTCGGCCAGAAGCAGTTCCGCAACCGAATTAGAGAAATACTGACCTTGACCGGCATGGCGCTCAACCAAAGTTGCCCGAGCCCCCTTGCCCATCACCAGCAGCAGACGCGGGTGGAATGCGACGGGCGGACCATCTGCCTGACCTAAGGAAATCAACTCAATCGGATGCTCAAGATCGGTATGCGCCTCAATCTGCAACACCAGCCCGTCTTCGAACAGCGCGCTGTTCATGGTTGCAAAACTTTTGCCTTGCTCCGGCAAAAGGCGGCCAAGCAAAGCTGGCACCTCCTGGGCGTCCTGCAAGCGGGTCAGGCTGACCCCCGCCGGCAGCTGAGCCGGCGCAGAATGCAGAAAGCCATTGACCAGGATCAGCTGGGTCCGCTCTCCCGATGCCGGCGCAGCCGTCAAATCCGGCGAGCCAGGCCGTTCGGCCAAGGGATAAGCCATGACCTCCAGGCGACCGACATCCGTATATTTCCAGGCCTCGTCGCGCCGCCCCGGCAGGCCATCGGACTCAAGGCGGTCCCGGGCGGTCTGACGCAAGCTCTGCAGCCAGGCCGGTGACGAAAGGGCGCTGCTCATGCTGCTTGCCCGGTAAACTGGGCATAACCGGTGCGCTCGAGTTCCTGCGCCAGTTCCTTGCTACCCGACTGCACGATCTTCCCGCCCGCCAGAACGTGAACGCGATCGGGAATGATATAGTCAAGAATGCGCTGGTAATGCGTAATCACCAGCATGGCCCGCTTTGGCGAACGCAAGGCGACGACGCCCTCGGACACCACCTTCAATGCGTCAATGTCGAGCCCGGAATCGGTTTCGTCCAGGATCAGCAGGGACGGTTCAAGCAAAGCCATCTGCAAGGCCTCATAGCGCTTCTTCTCGCCGCCGGAAAAGCCGGTATTGACGGCGCGTCGCAACATCTCTTCGCCGACGCCCAATTCTTTGGCTTTTTTGCGCGCCAGTTTTAAAAATTGCATGGCATCCAATTCACTCTCACCGCGGGAGCGGCGCACCGCATTGACCGCCGTCTTGAGAAAATTGATCCCTGTCACACCCGGGATCTCAACCGGATATTGGAAGGCCAGAAACACGCCCAGCCGGGCGCGTTCCTCGGTGTTGAGCGCCAGGAGATCCTGGCCGCGATAATGCGCCGAACCTCCGGTGACCTGATAGCCATCGCGACCGGCCAGAACATAGGACAGCGTGCTTTTGCCCGACCCATTGGGCCCCATGATGGCATGGACTTCACCGTCCGGAATGACCAGATCAATTCCTTTCAGAATTTCTTTGCCATCAATTGTTGCCTGAAGATTTTTGATTTCAAGCATTACCCGACACTCCCTTCCAGACTGATGGCCAGTAGTTTCTGCGCCTCAACGGCGAATTCCATGGGCAACTGCTGCAGGACCTCGCGACAGAAGCCGTTAACAATCAACGCAACCGCCTCTTCCTGGGACAGGCCGCGCTGCCTTGCATAGAACAGCTGATCTTCACTGATCTTGCTGGTGGTCGCCTCATGCTCGAGGCGCGCGGTTGGATTGCGCGACTCGATATAAGGCGTGGTATGCGCCCCACACTGATCGCCAATCAGCAGACTGTCACATTGGGTATGGTTCCGCGCCCGCTCGGCCTTGGGCATAATCCGCACCAGGCCGCGATAGGTATTGTCGGCATGCCCCGCCGAGACACCCTTTGAGACAATGCGGGAACGGGTATTGCGACCGAGATGGATCATTTTGGTCCCGGTATCGGCCTGCTGATAATTGTTGGTAATCGCCACCGAATAGAATTCGCCGACCGAATCGTCCCCTTGCAAAATACAGCTGGGATATTTCCAGGTGATCGCCGAACCGGTTTCAACCTGGGTCCAGGAAATACGCGAAGCCCGGCCGCGACAGGCCCCCCGCTTGGTCACAAAATTATAAATACCGCCCTTGCCGTTTTCATCACCCGGATACCAGTTTTGAACGGTCGAATATTTAATTTCAGCGTCATCCAAAGCGACCAGTTCCACTACCGCCGCATGCAACTGGTTCTCGTCGCGCATTGGCGCCGTACAGCCTTCCAGATAACTGACATAGGACCCGCGGTCCGCGATAATCAGGGTCCGCTCGAACTGCCCGGTATTTTGGGCGTTGATGCGAAAGTAAGTGGACAATTCCATGGGACAGCGCACGCCCGGCGGCACATAGACAAAACTGCCATCGGTAAAGACCGCACTGTTCAAGGTGGCAAAATAATTGTCGGCGTACGGCACCACCGAACCCAAATATTTCCGGACCAATTCCGGATGTTTCGCCACGGCTTCGGACATTGAGGTAAAGATAACCCCCATTTCCTCAAGCTTGCCTTTGTAGGTGGTGGCCACCGAAACACTGTCAAAAACCGCATCGACCGCAACACCTGCCAATATAGCGCGTTCATGCAAGGGCACGCCAAGTTTTTCATAGGTCTCAAGCAGTTTGGGGTCGACCTCATCAAGGCTTTTCGGGCCATCTTTACGTTTGGGCGCCGAATAATAATAGCTGTCCTGATAATCGATGGGCGCATGATGCAGCCGCCCCCAGGTCGGTTCGCTTTGAGTGAGCCACAGGCGATAGGCCTTAAGACGCCAGGCCAGCAGCCAGTCGGGTTCACCCTTTTTGGCCGAAATGAAGGCGACGATATCCTCATTCAACCCTTTCGGCGCAACATCGGCTTCAATATCGGTGACAAAGCCGTATTTGTATTTTTGATCGGCCAGCGTACGAACCTGATCCATCCCGTCGCTCATCGTCCTTGCTCCACTTTCATTCCACCGGACGTGCCGCCAGAGCGGGCAGGCCAATGAAATCATAGGCCGGTCGGGGCATGGCCATCTCGGCCAAAGTCACTTTTCGTAAGGCTTCTGAAATCGCGCTGTTAACCGGATCCCAATGTCCGCGCATCGGGCAGGAGAGTTCGAAATCGCAGCCTCCTTCGCCCCCGTCAACACAGGCGGTCAGGACCACCGGCCCCTCTAAAGCCAAAACAATATCCCGGGCTGAAACCGCCTGCGCCGGACGGGCCAACCCGTAACCGCCACTGGCACCCCGCTGTGCCCGTAAAATCCCCTTCTGCGTCAGAAGCTTAAGAAGCTTGCTGACCGTCGGTAGCGGCAGCTTGGTCAGCTCAGCCAGATAAGGGGCCGTGAACATCCGCTGTTCACTGTCCCGGGCCATCTGGCAAAGGATCACCACGCCATAGTCAGTCATACGCGCCAAACGAACCACGGAAACCGCCCAATCAGTACTAAACTGGTACGGATTAAAATAGGCATTTTGCCAGCCATTGCAAGATGGATTTATTCCGCAGGTTGCGGTCAAGCGGAGGGAACCCTAAGGCAAGGCCTGGATCCGATTAACTGAAAAGATAGGGAATAAAGCTTCGGTTCTTTTCGTCCACCGAGATATGGCTGCCAATCGGCGGAAAAGCCCGTTGCTGGCAATCATCGCGTTCACAGATCCGGCAATTAACGCCGATGGGTACGGCGGTCTGCTCATTGGCCAGATCGAGGCCACGGGAATAGACAATCTCGGAGGCATAGGCCGTCTCACAGCCTAAACCGATGGCAAAATGCCGCCTTGGCCGAAGGTAAGCACCGCCGCGCTTGGTAACCGTCCTGGCGATGCAGATATAAGCCACGCCATCCGGCATGCGGGCCAGTTGCACCAGAATTTTTCCGGGTTGAGCAAAGGCTTCGTGAACATTCCAAAGGGGACAGGCCCCGCCAAACCGCGTGAAATGGAAGCGGGTTGCCGAATGGCGTTTGGTAATATTGCCGGCCATATCGACCCGGACAAAATAAAAGGGCAAGCCGGCTTCGCCGGGACGCTGCAAGGTCGACAAGCGGTGGCAGACCTGCTCAAAACTGGCGCCGAAGCGGCTTTGCAGAAGTTCGATATCATGACGCAGGCGACGTGCCTCAGCGGCAAAGACGCGGTATGGCAGCACCAAGGCCCCGGCAAAATAATTGGCCAGTCCGACCCGGCAAATCACCCGGGCGTCCTCGCTGTTGAATTTGGCTTTCTCCACCACCTCCTCAATGAGGTGATGAAAACCCAAGACGGCCACTTGATGGGCAAGGTGAAAGACCCGGGTTGGTCCGTTCAGCAGCGCGGACAACACCAAGCTGCGGCTGTTTTCATCAAATTTGCGCATCGCTGATTCGGTTTCGGTGGCACCGACCCGGACCGTGACATCGTGATTGCGGCGCAAATACTCGACCAAATCGGCTTGCATATCGCCGAGTTGGAAGCCTTCGCGCTCGACTAAAGACTCAGCGGCTTCGTCAAGTGCGCCAAAATAGTTATTACAGTAATAAAAATAATCCCGGACAGCTTCATAAGGAAAATTTGTCGCCGCACTGGGCATGCCGCCCGAATCGCTAGCCAGATGATCCGGAAGCGACAGCATTCTTTCGTTTAAATGCTGATAGTCCTGATAAAGCATCAGCACTCGCTTAGCCAACTCGGGCGAAGCGCCGGCCGCGTTCCTCAGCTCATTTAAACCAATCTGCCCCTTGCCGAAC
The DNA here is from genome assembly GCA_013349735.1 of Rhodospirillaceae bacterium. Lineage (GTDB taxonomy): Bacteria > Pseudomonadota > Alphaproteobacteria > Rhodospirillales > Magnetospirillaceae > DUZF01. The sequence goes on along the minus strand of DUZC01000037.1, from coordinate 5,882 downwards.
AAAGGGTCATTCATCACTTCACGCAGGTCCGCGATCAACCGCGCTTCCTCGTCTTCTACCAAGGAGGCAAAATCGAGATCGAAGACCTTGGCAATCCGCAGCAGGACAGGCACCGTTAGCGGCCGCTGGTTATTCTCCATCTGGTTTAGATAGCTGGGAGAAACCTCCAACAGACCCGCCAGCGCCGCCTGACTGAGCCGCCGCTGGTCGCGCAATCGTCTTAGCTTATAGCCGAGGAAGATCTTCTTCTGTGCCATGCCATCTCATTTGCAAGATTTGCAAATTAACTTTGCCTGCTTGCGAATAATCTTGCAAGCGCTGGGAGCGGCTCTGGCTGGCAGATGAATTATTCAAGTCACCTTGGCGATTTCGCGAATTGGCGGTTCCATTACCGACCAGAGCGGCTTGCCAAAGAATAGGGCGTGGAAAGCATCCCTTCCCACGCCCCAAGAAACAAAGACTGAAAGTAAGTCCGTGCTATTCAAACTCGACCAGCACTTGATTGACTTTCACGCCATCCCCTTGCGCCACCTTGACCGATTTGACCTTACCGGCAACCGGAGCGGTAACATTGGTTTCCATTTTCATGGCTTCCAGAACCATGATCAGTTCATCCTGCTGGATCTGCTGACCGGCCTGGACATTCACCTTAATCACCATGCCTGCCACAGGGCTGCGGCAGACTTTGGCTTCATCGGCCGGCTCTTCGGCCGCCGCAGGGGCTGCCGCCGCCGGCACCGCCTGCGACCGAACGGTGGTCACGCCGGTCTCGGCATAAGGTGGCACAAAACCCCGTCCGCGAGGCTGGTTGTCTTCCTCGATGACTTCGACTTCGACTTCGTAAGTCTTTCCGTCGATTCCAATCTGTAACTTCAAGGCCGAGCCTCCTCTCGATTCTTAGCGGCGACGCGGCAGGTTACGGGAAGCGTGAATAAACACGCGCCCCCGCTGCGCCCAGGGATTAACGATTTCGTCCGGCGTTAACAGCATTTTGGCGGAACGAATCCGCACCTTCTTGCCGAGAAACGCGGTGATCGTGGCCGCCAAGATGGCCAAAATCTCGGACCCAACTTCCTTAGAGGCGGCTCCACCTCCGGCCGGAGCCGGCGTAGTCTGACGGGCCTGGGCCGCCTCCAGGGCCGACCGCAATTCCGCGATCTGCCCCTGCATGTCGCGGCGCAACTGCTCCACCGCCGCCATTACGTCTTTTGCTGATACCACTGCCATTGGTCATCCCCTGCTTTGCTCTGCTGGGCTTTTACCGCTAACCACCTCAGAGCGGGATCAGGCCATGTTTCTTCGGCGGACGCATCTCTTGCTTGGAGTGCAGGCTTTCTAGGGCCATCGCCAGATATTTTCTTGTCTCTGACGGCTCGATGACATCGTCAACCATGCGCCGTCCGGCAGAAACATACGGGTTCGCAAATGTGTCCCGATAAAGCTGGATCACTTCTTTGCGTTTGGCCACTTTGTCCTGCGCATGATCGATCTTGCTCCGGAAAACGATTTCCGCAGCGCCTTCGGCGCCCATCACGGCGATTTCCGCCGTTGGCCAGGCAAAGACCCGATCGGCCCCCAATTCCTTGCCGCACATGGCCAGATAGGCACCGCCATAGGCCTTGCGCATGACGACGGTAATCTTCGGCACCGTCGTCGCCGAATAGGCAAACAACATCTTCGCACCATGACGAATGATGCCGCCATATTCCTGTTCGACACCGGGCAGGAAGCCCGGCACATCGACAAAGGTCACCAGCGGAATGTTGAAGGCATTGCAGAAGCGGATAAAGCGCGAAGACTTATCCGAAGAATTGATGTCCAGCGCGCCAGCCATGACACAGGGCTGGTTGGCCACCACACCGATGGTCCGTCCCTGAATGCGGGCGAAGCCAATGACGAGGTTAGCAGCGAAACCGGGCTGAATCTCAAGAAAGTCCTGATGATCGACCAGCTTCTTAATGATGGGCCGTACGTCATAACCCACCTTGGTGTCGGTCGGCACGACATGGTTCAATTCCGGATCCGCTTCGATCGGCTCGTTAAAGGGCAGACGCGGCGGATCTTCCAGATTGTTGGACGGCAAAAAGCTCAACAGGCGCCGGCACTGATACACCGCATCCTGATCGTCTTCGGCGATCAAATGAACCACGCCCGAGTTCATCTGCGCCACGGGACCGCCCAAATCTTCCGCGGTCACCACTTCGCCGGTCACCTGCTTAATCACCTGTGGCCCGGTGATAAACATCTGAGCCCGCTTGGTCTGGATGATAAAATCGGTCAAGGCCGGACTATAGGCGGCCCCACCGGCACAAGGTCCACAGATCAAAGAAATCTGCGGCACCGCCCCGGACAGCATGACATTGCGGTAAAAAACCCGGCCATAGCCCGACAGACTGTCGATGCCTTCCTGGACCCGAGCCCCGCCTGAGTCATTAATAAAAATGAAGGGCGAGCCGGTTTTCAGGGACATATCCTGCATTTCCGCGACCTTGGTGCTGTGCACCTCGCCCGCAGCACCGCCGGCCACCGTGAAATCCTGACTGGCCAGATGAACGATTTTGCCATCGACCTTGGCGCATCCGGTCACCACACCATCGGCCGCCAACTCCTTTTCGGCCATGCCGAAATAGTTGCATTGATGCCGAGCAAACAGGCCAATTTCCTGGAAGCTGCCGCCATCCACCAATTTGGCGATGCGCTCGCGGGCTGTCAGTTTGCCATTGGCATGCTGCTTATCGATGCCCGCCTGCCCGCCGCCCAATTCCAGCTTGGCGCGCTTGGCGCGAAGCTCATCGATCTTCTCGTCGATAGTTTTTGGTTGCGGGGTTCCTGTTTGTGTTGACATCGATGCTCCCTTCCCTTGATCGATCGGGACCTCCGGCAAAAGGCTGCGTTATTCCGCAGCCGCCACCGTGACCTTATGTTCCTGGCCGTTAAGCGAAACCACATATGTGACCGGAGACTTGGGCTGGGCCCCTTTGGCACCCGCCTCGGCCTTGGCCGGAGCCGGAGCCGCCGCTGGGGCAGCGCCGGGATCCTTACCCAGATTCTTCGGGCCTTCCGGACGGGCCTTGAAGAATTTTGGCGCCACCTGCGGGAACATGGCAAAGGTCAGGACATCTTCGTCGCTGCCATTGAAATTTTCCAGCTTGGCGGCATCCGCCTTCAGCACATCCCATTCCGGCTTCAAGGTGTCAGCCGGGCGACAGGTGATCGGCTTCTTTTTCGCCTGCGCTTCCGCCTTGGCAAGGACCTCGGGGTCTTTTTCCCCAAGCGTGCTGCCATAATAGCCCAACATCAAATCGGCGAACTCGCCGGACATGGCCTTATATTTGCCCATCAACACGTTGAAGACAGCCTGTGTCCCGACGATCTGACTGGACGGGGTCACCAGCGGGGGATAGCCGCTGTCCTTGCGCACACGCGGCACTTCCAGCAGAACCTCTTGCAGGCGGTCGCCGGCGCCCTGGCCTTTCAGCTGACTTTCCATATTCGAAATCATGCCGCCGGGAATCTGGCTTTTGAAGATTTCCGTATCGACGCCCGTGAAATCGCTCATGAACTCGCGATAACGTGGGCGGATCTTCGTGAAATAATTATTGGCCTTAAGCACCAGGTCTTTGTTGACCCTGGTTTCATAGCCGGTGCCTTCCAGCATTTCAATCATCGCCTCGGTGGGGTTATGTCCCGAGCCAAGCGACAGAGCGCTGATGGAAACATCGACGATATTGCATCCCGCCTCGATGGCTTTCATCAAGGACACCAGGGTAACGCCAGTGGTGGCATGGGCATGAATATGCACCAGCGTATCTTCGCCACATTTCTCTTTGATGCCTTTGACGATGTCATAGGCCGGCTGCGGCTTCAGCAGCGCGGCCATATCCTTAAGACAGATGGAATCGGCGCCCATGTCCTTAAGATGCTGCGCCATATCGACGAAGGCGCCAATGGTGTGGACCGGACTGACCGTGTAGCAGATGGTGCCTTGGGCATGCTTGCCGGTCTTTTTTACCGCAGCGATGGCCGTTTTCAGATTGCGCAGATCGTTCAGCGCGTCAAAGACCCGGAAAACATCCATGCCATTGAGCGCCGCCTTGTCGACGAAACGCTCAACCACTTCATCTTCGTAATGGCGATAGCCCAGAAGGTTCTGCCCGCGCAGCAACATCTGCAGCTTGGTCTTGGGCAGCAACTTGCGGAACTGGCGCAGTCTTTCCCAGGGATCTTCATTGAGAAAGCGGATGCAGGAATCGAACGTGGCGCCGCCCCAGCATTCCAGGGACCAATAGCCGGCGTTGTCGAGATCCTCGCAGGCCGGAATCATATCTTCCATGGCCATGCGCGTCGCCAACAGACTTTGGTGCGCATCTCTCAGGATCACATCAGTGAGTTCTACTACACGTCCCATGTGCGAATTCCTTTTGGATCTGATTTCTCGCTGACTTTTAATCTGCCTTATAAGCGCCACGAACGCCCTATCGAGCTGCCGGCGCGCTTTGTTCTCGAACTTTCCTCATGTCGCCGTTTAGCGACCCCTTGCTTGCTTCTTCTATTCACAGATATCGCAAAAAAACACAACCCTCAAAAACAAAAAAAGGTGGGATTGCAAGGGTCTTCACAAACAGACTGGTGTTATTTGCAAATATTGCGAAGAGGCTGATTCACAAGGAAACTGACGCCGCTCCGACGGAACGATGACTTCAGAGGGCGAAGCCTAGCACGGGACAGACGCCATGCAAATGGTGACTTTTAAGAACGGTGGGCAACCGCGAGGCCCTTTACCACGAAGTCGGACCGTCGTCATGGCCGGCCCCCAACTTTACGTTCGGGGCCGGCCTATTCGCCTCGCTGCGGCTCAGACCAATCCGGTCATATAATAAAGCGCGATAACGACAAACACCGCCGAAGTCTTGATCACGGTGATGGCGAAAATATCGCGATAGGACGTGCGATGGGTTAAGCCGGTGACCATCAACAGGGTTATCACCGCACCATTATGAGGCAAGGTATCCATGCCGCCACTGGCCATGGACGCCACCCGATGCAGAACCTCGAGATTGATACCGGCCGCCAGCGCCGCTTCTTTGAACTGCTGGGCCATCGCCGCCAGGGCGATACTCATACCGCCCGACGCCGACCCGGTGATCCCCGCCAAGGTGGTGACGGTTATGGCCTCGTTGACCAGAGGATTGGGAATCGCCTTTAAGGCATCCTTGACCACCAGAAAACCCGGCAAAGCGGCAATCACAGCGCCAAAACCATATTCGCTGGCGGTATTAACCGTGGCCAGCAAGGACCCCGCGATGGCGTTTTTGCTCCCTTCGGCAAAGCGGGCCACCACCGTTTTGTAGGCGAAAACCACCACACAAAGGATGCCAAGGACCAAGGCCACTTCGACCGACCAGATGCCGATCATCGACTTAACCGTGACGGCGATGGGCTTAGCCAAGCCGGCCAGAGAGATCTGCGTGGTGGTCACCGCCGGATCAGCGATGTACAGCGCCGGAAAAATCTTTTTGGTGAAGAACCAATTGGATACGCCGACGACGATCAAGGGCAACAGGGCGACGAAGGGATTGACCAGAACCTCGATATTGCCGGTTTCCGGCTCCATGATATGGCCTTCACCATAGCCTTCATTGGCTTGCTCGGCTTGGCGGATACGCCAATTGAGATAAAAAATGCCGACGATCAGAATATAGACGCCGCCAATAGTGCCAAGGATAGGCGCCGCATAGATGTCGGTACCAAAGAAGTTCGTCGGAATAACGTTCTGAATCTGCGGCGTCCCCGGCAGGGAGTCCATGGTCAAGGTAAAGGCCCCGAGCGCAATGGTACCGGGGATCAGCCGTTTCGGCAGATTGCCCTGACGGAACATTTCG
>DUZC01000036.1 GCA_013349735.1 Rhodospirillaceae bacterium | reverse complement strand
TCAGCCCCGCCCAAGGCCCGGCTGCCCGGAGAAAAGCCATCGAAAGCGAGGGAGTCATCGACCAGAGTGATATGCATGATGGCCTGTTATACAGAGCTGCCCGCTTGGCCGGCAAGGGCTGCCGGCGAACAAGTCTTGAGTTGTTGGTCTGGCTGGACCAACTTTAGTAAATTAGTCCTTGAGCGAGGTCTGAAGGTGTCACTTCTAACTGTTGCGCTGCCCCATCGCGCGCTGATTGCTATCAGCGGCGAAGATCGTGTTGCCTTTCTCCAGGGCCTGATCTCTAACGATGTCACCAATCTGTCCGAAGGGCGGGCTGTCTGGGCGGCCTTTTTGACGCCGCAGGGAAAATTTCTTTACGATCTGTTTTTGGCCGAACAGGATGATGAATTGCTGCTGGAAACGGAAACGGCGCGACGGACCGAGCTGATCAAAAGGCTCGGTTTGTATAAATTGCGCAGTCGGGTTTCTCTGCGCGCGGTCGATGACTTCGCTGTTTTCGCCATGATCGGCAAGGATGCCGCCCGGCAGTTTGATTTGCCAGGAGAAGCCGGTGCGGCGCGCGCGCTTGACGGTGGCAAAGTGATCTGTGACCCCAGACTTGCCGAGGGCGGCTTGCGGCTCTGGCTGGCGGACAGCAGCCTGCTGGCCGGCGCCAGCGCAGCCCCGATGGCCGACTGGGATGATCACCGCATCCGCCTTGGCCTGCCCGACGGCAGCCGCGACCTGGAGCCAGAACAGAGTTTGTTGCTTGAGAGTGGTTTTGACCAGCTGAACGGCATTGATTGGCAAAAAGGCTGTTATCTCGGCCAGGAAGTGACCGCCCGGACCCGCTATCGCGGGCTGGTGAAGCGACGGCTGATTCCGGTGAATTTCGATGGCCCGCCCCCCCAGCCCAAAGCGATCATCACGCAACAGGGGACTGACGTAGGGGTAATCGGCTCGGTGGGCCGGTCACAGGCGCTGGCGATGATCCGCCTTGACGCCCTTGACGCGACGGATTTGCTGAGCGGTGAAACGCGCCTTGCACCCTGCAAACCAGCCTGGATGACTCTATAATCCGCCCCCATGCCGCAGCACGGCTTCGGCTTTTGGGGTATAGCGCCCGTCCTCTTCATGCAAGATCAGCCCGGGCAACAGGCAAAGGGGGCTGGCAATGCCTTTGCGGGCCCGCAGCAGGATGCGCTTGGCCGGCCGACCGGCCTTCGGCCAGAGCGGCAGGATCACAATTTCGCCAATCTTGCCCTGTAACGCCGCCAACAGATCGTCAAGCCGGTCGGCACGATAGACCACCACCAAACTGCCTTTCGGCCGCAGCATATTGATGGCAAAGCGCATCCAGGCCTGCAGATCGACACTGCCTTCCTGATTGGCAAGCGCTTTGCCGGGGATGGGGGACGCGGTCCCCGTGCCTGCCTCCTGGAAGGGCGGATTGGTCATCACATGATGAAAACTGCCGGGCGCCAGTCGGGGCGGCGGCTGCTCCAAACGGCCAATCAGCGGCTCGACCCGACCGCTCATGCCGTTAAGTTCGGCATTTTCGCGGGCCAGCCCCACCAAAGCCCCTTGCATCTCGAGACCAAAAACCCGACAGCCTTCGACCCTTGCCGCCAGACATAGCGAGGCGGCCCCCACCCCGCTGCCGATATCCAGCACGACATCGCCGGCGGTGGCAGGAACCGCAGCGGCAAGAAAAACCGGATCGATCGCGGCGCGATAGCCATCACGCGGTTGGCGCAGCCGCAAGCGTCCGTCCAGCAGGGTATCTTCGCTGATTGAGTCCATTTGCGCCTCGTCACCACAATTTAAAGCGGTTGTAAACTTGACCATCGGGGTTGCGCAACTTTATGCTCGGCTCGCCGTCATGATCCAGGCAGCGGAGCATGGGGCTAACGGAGGGATCAACGGGCGTGGCCATTGTCGTCAATCTGGAAGAAGAACGCGGGAGAAAGGCTCCTTCGCTGGATGCCTTAAGCGCATTGGTCAATGACGATCTGGCGAAAGTCAACGCCACCATCGTCGAACGTATGCATAGCCCGGTGGAGCTGATCCCGCAACTGGCCGGCCATATCATTGCGGCCGGAGGCAAACGCCTGCGCCCGATGCTGACCCTGGCCTCGGCCAAGCTGTGCGGCCATAGCGGCCAACGCCATATCAAGCTGTCCGCCTGTGTTGAGTTCATCCATACCGCGACCTTGTTGCATGATGATGTGGTCGACGACAGTTCCCTGCGACGCGGCCTGGCCAGCGCCAATGCGGTCTGGGGCAACAAGCCTTCGGTGTTGGTGGGGGATTTTCTGTTCAGCCGCGCCTTCGAACTGATGGTTGAGGATGGGAATTTACAGGTGTTGGCCATTCTGTCGCGGGCCTCATCGGTGATCGCCGAAGGCGAAGTTCTGCAATTGATTACCGCCAATGACACGGCCACCAATGAAGATTCCTATCTCGAGGTGATCCGCGCCAAAACCGCCGCTCTGTTCGCTGCGGCCTGCCGTATTGGCGCCGTGGTGGCGGATCGCCCCAAGGTCGAAGAAGAAGCGCTCGACAGCTATGGGCTTAATCTTGGCATCGCCTTTCAGCTGATCGATGATGTTCTGGATTATTCCGCCAAGCAGGAAAAACTTGGCAAGGCCATTGGCGATGATTTCCGCGAAGGCAAGATCACCTTGCCGGTGATCCTGGCTTTCCGCCGCGGCGACGACGAAGAACGCGGTTTCTGGCGCCGTACCCTGGAAGAGCTCGAACAGGCCGAGGACGGGGCCGATCTTCGCCATGCCATCCATCTGATGGAAAAGCATCAAAGCCTGCAAGATACGGTGAAACGGGCCCGCCATTATGGCGCGATCGCCCGCGATGCCCTTGGGATTTTCCCGGATAGCCCGGCCAAAACCGCATTGACCGACGTCATCGGCTTTTGCATCGACCGGGCCTTCTGACTTATCCATTTGGGGTTTGCACCCCTAGGGCGATGGGGTTATAAGGGGCCCCTCGCAGGCGTCGGAGTGTAGCTCAGCCTGGTAGAGCACTGTCTTCGGGAGGCAGGGGCCGGAGGTTCGAATCCTCTCACTCCGACCAAATTTCCAAGTTTTTTCAGAGACTTGGGCGGCAGACAACAGGTTTCTGAGGACCCGTTTTTAAATCCCCTGGCTAGCTCAAAGCGGGTCCTCGGGAACCACAACGCCTTTGGCTTGCCAGAAGTCACGCCACCAAGCACGGGGATGAACCTCATTCTCCCACAGATCTCCCGATTCGAGCGCCTGTTCCATAGCAAGAATTAGGTCGATCCGATTGGACAGATGCGACTTATAATCGGCTTCGCTGCGATTTGCCGGAATCGCGTCGAACCGCGTCTTGATCAGGTCCCAAAGGAAGGATGGACGAATAACCGTGCTTCCCTCTTTCAGGCTATCCGGCCCAATGACCAGAGCCAAGCCGTGGACAATATCCATATCGAAATTCGTGGGGTCGCTGGCTGCTTTCATTTCTTTTCCCTCCAATTCCTGCGCGCGGATCACGGTTCAGTTCATCCGTCCAGCCGCCGGGCCCTGTAAGGCCGATTCGGCGCCGCCTTCGCTGGTTAGCAGGGCGGCGTCACTGCGTTGGTCCTGATCACTATTTTGGAAAATGCGGGCAGCTTCTTCGCGGCGTTGGTCAAGTATATTAGCATGCTGCGGCCAAGACGCCGTTGTCCCAGTGTCAAATCCGGCAATAAGGCCAGCCGGGCTTTCGCGAATTTTCATGATGGCTTTGGCTTCGGTTCTCATGGCACCCTCCTTAAGAGGCAATAACCGCTTGAAATTATTATGCGCTTTTTTTTGCTTTCCCTGCAGAGCACAGTCCTCACAGCGGCCATGCATTAAAGACAGCCGCTGATGGGCCTTGTCGTTGCCGTTGATCTGGCGCACCCTCAGATCAACCGTGACAATGGCTCACGGTCCTTAGAGGAGGCAGAATGACTGACAGCGGCCCCTTCGGCCTTTCGCACTTCTCGCGCGTCCACCACCGTTATCGGCGGCGACATGGCCTGCCCTGGTGGTCGGCGTTCATGGTGATTGCGATTGGCGGGGCGCTATGGTTATTGCCGGGCTGGCGATAACCGACGCGTGCGGTGTGGTACATGAAAGCGATGGTGAATATAAGCACCAAGGTATAGGATAATTGCTGTAAGCGAAACGCCTCGGGCAGCTCTCTCCGTTTCTTTGCGGCCCCGTTACCCTGGGGAACGGCCTCGCCAAAAAGACTTTATGTCTGACCTGCAGAGCCTGTTGTCTGAAGCCCTCCCGGACATGATCCCGCCAGCCAAGCGGCAACAATTTTAATGGTTTCCGCCGCGCTACGGAAACCGGAGATCTCTTATGAAATCCACCTATCAAACGGTGCTGGCCGTCAGCACCAGCCTGGCCCTTTTTTCAGCGCTGGCAATCCCAGCCAGCGCCGATGAAACTGCCGCGATGACCCTGAAACAACAGGTTATCGGCACCTGGACGCTGGTTTCCGCTGAGAACACCAAGCCTGATGGCAGCATAAACCAGCCCTTCGGCGCCAAACCGCAAGGCAGCCTGATGATGGACGGCAATGGCCGCTTTGTCGGGCTGACCATTTCAGGAAGCCTGCCGCGATTCGTGTCAAACAACCCGATGACCGGAACCGACAATGAAAACAAAGCCATCATGCGGGGCAGCGCCGCCTCTTTTGGCAGTTACAGCGTGAATGAGGCCGACAAGACGCTGATACAACATTATGAAGGCTGCACCTTCACCAATTGGGAAGGCACTGATCAAACGCGCATTATCAAGGTGATTTCGGCCAATGAGTTCACTTACACCAATCCGGCGCAGGGTCAAAATGGCGGCAGCACGACCCTGACCTACAGACGCAGCATGTAAAGGCTCTCAGCCCTCAGCTCCCAGCCTGACCCGCAGACGATGGGACTTGCCATCGTCTGCCAGGGTCACGCGCAAGGGCCGCTCGAGAATCGGGATGTCATCGATGCTGGCAAAAGCGACGCCCCGTTCGACACTGTCAGGATTATCGACCTGGACCTCATAATGTCGACCCTCAAGGCGCAAGGCGATCTCGAATCCCGGCCATTGTCTGGGAATGCACGGATCAAAATGCAGGATCCCGCCTTGCAGCCGCAAACCGAGAATGCTCTCAATACCGGCGCGTTGCATCCATCCCGCCGAACCGGTGTACCAACTCCACCCGCCACGCCCGATATGAGGCGCTTTTGCATAGATATCGGCGGCAACCACATAAGGCTCGACTTTGTAGCGATGGATCTCGGCCCGACTGCGGGCATGGTTAATGGGATTAAGCAGCGAGAACAGTTTACTGGCCTTGTCCCCTTCGCCTAGACCGGCCAAGGCCATCACCAACCACAAGGAAGCATGGGTATATTGTCCCCCATTTTCGCGGATCCCCGGGGGGTAGCCCTTGATATAGCCGGGATCCAGTGCGGTCTGATCGAACGGTGGCGAAAAGAGTAAGGCCAGCGAACTCTCCCAGAGAATCAGGCGGCGTTCAGCCGCCGCCATCGCCTGGGTCGCATGTTCGGGGCTGGCGGCCCCCGAAAGAACAGCCCAGGACTGAGCAATGGAATCAATCTGGCATTCCTGGCTATCCGCCGCGCCGAGGACTGTGCCATCGTCGAACCAGCCACGCCGGTACCATTCACCATCCCAAGCCTGCTGTTCAAGGGCCGTCTGCAGCCGTTCGGCGTGATCCCGCCATTTTGTCGCCCGCTCATCCATCCGACGCAACGCAGCCAGATCGGCAAAGGCCTTCAAGGCAGTATAAAGCAGCCATCCAAGCCAGACCGATTCCCCGCGCCCCCCAGCCCCGACACGGTTCATACCATCGTTCCAATCGCCGGTCCCCATCAGCGGCAAGCCATGGCTGCCAAGACGCAGACTGTCGTCAAGCGCCCTGGCGCAATGTTCAAAGAGCGTTGCCGTCTCGTCCGAGACCGTCGGCAGGAAGAAGCTGTCATGCTGACCGTCAAGCAGCGTTTCCCCGTCCAGAAAAGGAATTTCAACATCGAGCACGGCCTGGTCCGCACTGGTTTCGACATAATGCGCAACGGCAAAGGCCAACCAGGCCCGGTCGTCGGAAATTCGCGTCCTTACGCCCTGCCCGGAATGGGCAAGCCACCAATGCTGGACATCGCCTTGGCAGAATTGCCGCCCTGCCGCGCTTAATAAATGCTGACGGGTAACCGCCGGACAGCGGGAGGCCAGCGCCATGCCATCTTGTAATTGATCGCGGAAGCCATAGGCACCGCTGGACTGATAAAAGGCCGAGCGCGCCCAGATCCGGCAGGCCAGGGTCTGATAGAGCAACCAGCCGTTCAGCATGATGTCCATCGAGCGGTCTGGGGTTTTAACCTGAACCGCGTCAAGAAGGCCGTCCCAGTATGCGGAGACCCTGCCCATCACCGCCTCAATATCGGCGGCAGCATAGCGGCCGATCAGCTCACCGGCGGCTTCGGCGCTGGCCGCCTGCCCCAGAAAGAAAACGAGCTCGACGGACCCATTGGCCGGCAGATCAATCCGGGTTCGCAGCGCCCCGCAAGGATCGAACCCGGCGCCTGTGCTGTTTGACAGCGGTGCGGCGCGGTTCAGCGCCGCCGGTGCCGCCAAATGGCCATTGCGTCCGAGGAATTCGCGGCGATCGCCCGTCCAATCGACGGCCGGCCTGTTCCAATGGATAAAGGCCACCTGCGAAGCGAATGCCGGGTTCCAGCGATTGCGGGCGAGCATCACGCCCGTCACAGGGTCAATCTCGGTGATCACGTAAGGCATGGTTGCGCTTCGTGACACCCCCAGCACCCATTCCACATAGGCGGTTACCGAGAGCGACCGGTCACGACCTGAATTATTGGTAAGAGTCAGGCGCGAAATCTTGATGGGGTCGTCGAGAGGTACAAATTGCAGAAGCGCGCTGGTCACGCCATAAGCCGAATGTTCGAAGCGACTATATCCCCGGCCGTGACGGGCAAGATAGGTGGCTTTGGGATTGCGGATGGGCTGGGCCGTCGGGGACCAAAGCGCACCGCTTACCTCGTCCTGCAGGTAAAAGACCTCGCCCGACGGATCGGCCACCGGATCGTTAGACCAGGGAGTCAGTTTATTTTCCCGGCTGTTCAATGACCAACTATAGCCGCTGCCCTCGGCGGCGACCTGGAAGCCGAAGCTGGGGTTGGCGATCACATTGATCCAGGGCGCCGGGGTCGACTGGCCCGGCCCGAGAATGGTTACATATTCCTGGCCGTTTCGCGTAAATCCGCCCAGCCCATTAAAAAATTCAAGCTCAGGCCCCGGCAACTGAGGCGGTGGAAACGCGCCATCCACCTCCCGTTTCAGCAGGGGCGAAGGCGGCACCTGCCCAAGCTGAACACGGTCGAGTTGATCGGACAGACGTCCCCGCTGTGCCACCAGCACGACCCGCGCCACTGCGGAAAGCAGAGCCCGGCTTTCGGCCGAGATCAGATCGGCCCTGAGGATAAAAACGCGCCCCCGCGGTCCGTCGGAAGAGCCTTGCGGGGGGGATTGGCTGGACCGCACCAAAGTCTCGAGGGCGATCTGCAAATCCTGAACATAGGACGAGGCACGCTCGTTCAAAATCACCACATCCACGGCAAACCGCTTCATATGCCAATATTCATGGGCCTGTAGCAATTGTCGCACCAGGCTCAGATGTTCGCCGTCCGAGATGCGCAACACTATGATCGGCAGGTCTCCGGATATTCCGTGCACCCACAGCCCCGGCTGGCCGACAGCCGCCCCTTGCCGAATGCTGTCCGACGCCGGGCGCATGGCCGGCGCCACATAGAGCAGGTGACCGGCGAGCCGTTGAAACAGGGCCGCTTCACTGCCATCGATCCCTAGATGATGCAATTGCACCTGCGCCTGGGTCCAGGCCAGCGTCGCTGCCCGGTCAAAAGCCGTGGCATCGCGATGCTTGTCGGCCAGAGCAAGAACAGCCTCACGGCTTGATGCCACCATTGTCCAGAATGCAATGCGCACCGTGCCCCCCGGCGGTATGCGCAGCACCCGACGCAGGACAAAGACCGGGTCGAGAACCGTCCCCACGGTGTTCGACAAAGGCCGGCCATCCAGGACCGCGATGGGCGTTCGCACCGTGCAGCCGCGACCGATAAAGCGGGCGCGGTCGGTTTCAATTTCCGCCTTGCCCAGGGTCTGACCATCAACAACCGCGAGATGGGCGGCCCAGATCTCTGCTTCCTCCGGCTGCCGCCGTCGCCGCGTCGCCAGAAGCAGGCCGAACTCAGGCAGATAGTCCGTCTCGACGAACAATTTGGCGAAGGCCGGATGCGCCCCATCATTGCCTAATGGGGCAAGGACCAACTCGGCGTAGGACGTGACCTCGATGTCATGCGAGCGGGACCCAGAATTGGTCAGGGAAACACGACGTACCTCGCTGGCCATATCACCCGAAACCAGCACGTCCAATGTCGTGGTCAAAGGGCCGTCCCTGCGGGTGATTTCCGCCCGACCTTCCCTGAACAGGGCTTCATAGAAATCTGGCTTGGTGGCGGTGGGTTGATATCCAGCCGACCAGAGTGTGCCGTCACCGATGTCGCGGAGAAAAATGTAGGATCCCCAGCCATCGCAGGTGCTGTCTTCCTGCCAACGGGTTATTTCCACATTCCCCCAGCGACTATAGCCAGAGCCGGCGGCCGTAAGCAGCACAGTATACTGTCCGTTGGATAATAACTGAGTGGCAGGAGCCAGACCGTGTGGGGTCGTCAGGCGCCGCCTGCCGCTGGTCTCGGCAGCCAGCAGACGCACCGGCAGTTTGGCCTCAATCGTACTCGGCCTGGCCACAGCGACATCGCGCGGCGTTCTTTCCTGTAGCAGCAATTCGGTGGCCTGGATGATCGGCTCGCTATGAAAGCGCGACCGCATAATGCCGTCGAGCAGACTGTTGGCGATGGCGACGATCGTCATGCCCTGATGGTGCGCCATAAAGCTGCGAATGATGGCGGTGGTCTGGCCATCGGGCAATCGGCTCGGTGTATAGTCGAGGGCTTCATAAAAGCCATAGCGGCCGTAGGCCCCAAGGGATCGAAGCTGTTCGAAATTGCGGGTTGCCGCCTGG
This sequence comes from Rhodospirillaceae bacterium, assembly GCA_013349735.1. Classification (GTDB taxonomy): domain Bacteria; phylum Pseudomonadota; class Alphaproteobacteria; order Rhodospirillales; family Magnetospirillaceae; genus DUZF01. The sequence goes on along the minus strand of DUZC01000036.1, from coordinate 3,664 downwards.
GGATCGACCATGCTGGCCAAGGCCGTAGCATAGGGCGCAACCACAAAATCGTCGCCAAGTCCCCGTTTCAGCCCCAAACCCGGAACACCAAAATTAAGATATTGATAGGTGAACTCCAGATCCCGCGCATTATAGGCTGATTCTGAAATGCCCCAGGGAAGGAGCTGGGCGGCGCCGTACTGAATCTGCCTCGCAACGATCAGTCGATTGGTTTGTTCGATCAGACTTCCTGCCGGCGCCCGCATCACCAGCGACGGCATCAGATATTCAAACATCGATCCGGACCAGGAAACCAGCGCGGCACCCCGAGCCACCGGGGTAACGGTCCGGCCCAGGCGAAACCAGTGGCGGGCCGGGATATCACCCTTGGCAATAGCAAAAAAACTGGCCAGACAGGCTTCCGAGGCCAGCAAGTCGTAGCAGCTATTATCAAGAACCCCCTCAGCCACCAGATAACCGATCGAAAGCAATTTTCGTTCGCCATCCAGAAGAAAACCAAACTCCATGCCCAGGGCCATGCTTCTCGCCATCTGTTCCATGGCAAGCAGCCGCTCATCCAATGAAGCGGTCTCGTCCCGCCGATGACTGTTGAGGCATCGCTGGATCGCCTGACACCAGAACACCAGATCGCTGCAAAGCAGATCATCCCGCTCGCTGGCCATGGCACTGGCCATATCCGTCAGAGCATCGGCCTCCTTGGCCAGACGGCCGAGATACCGAGGCAACCCTTCGCCCTCAGGAATTGGGCGGGACAAACCGGCCGCGAAGGCCGTCATGGCTTCATCCAATTGATGCCAGGTCACCGTCTGAGTTTTGCGCCCATCATTGAGATGGGAGTGCGCTTCCAGGGCCAGTTCGAGCCCGTCCTTGATGCCGGCAAGGCATGGGCTCTTGGCTTCGGGTGGCTGGCGCCACTGACGACAGCCATTGGCCAGGGCCAGCAGATGACCGGCCAGATTGCCGCTGTCGACCGACGAGACATAGAGCGGGGCCAGAGGGCGCAGATCCTGAGTATCATACCAATTGTAGAAATGTCCCCGATAGCGGGTGAGAGCTTGCAAGCTGACGAAGGTCTCCTCAAGGCGCTCAAGCGCCTCAGCCGTGCCTATCCAGCCAAAATCGCGGGCCGCGACAACCGACAGCAAATAAAGCCCGATATTGGTTGGAGAGGTTCGGTGGGCCACCACCGGCTGCGGATCTTCCTGGAAATTGTCCGGCGGCAGCCTATGGTTCTCTGCCGTGACAAAGCTTTCAAAGAAACGCCAGGTTCGCCGCGCGATCAAACGCAGGCTGCGCAGGTCGGCCGGCGAGGCCGGCTGTTGTCCCGAGGCCAAGGGCGGCAAACTGGCCCAGCGCGCCACGACCGGCGAAAAGAACCAAAGAGCCGCATAAAAGGCCGCCAAGGGCCAGACGCCCGGCGGTGCGAAACCGGCCACCACCGCCGCCAGGGCAGCAAAGAACCAGCCACCCCCCATGCGCCGACAAAAACCCAAAAGATCAAGTCTGGGGCCGACCGTCGCCTGGGCGGCCGTAACCCATTCTAACAAATGCCGCCGGGTCAGGGTCAATCTGAACAGGGTTCGGGTGATGGCATCGGTCATCAGCCAGGCCTGATGGGCGAGGAAGACCACCCTTAATGCGGACTGGGTCAGGGCCAGGCCAACATCATTGCCAAGGGCTCGCAGATGGCTGTCAGAAGAAACGCCGCTCCTCTGCGGTAAAATCGCCCCCATCACCGGAATCAGCGTTGGAACCAGGATGCTGGCCAAGATAAACGCTGTCCATGCCAGCGCTCCGGGCAGGGGAAGCAGGAACCCGCCAACAATAGCCAGCACGGCGGCCGGCGCCGACAAGGAGCGCCGGAGATTGTCGATCATTTTCCATCGTCCGATGGCCGATACCGGGCTGCAAGCGTGACCGGCGCAACTTTTCGGCCCCGACCCAAGAATCCAGGGTAAAAGTTGCCAGTCACCGCGCGCCCAGCGGTGATGGCGCAGCGCGTCGACATCATAGCGCGAAGGAAACTCTTCAATCACTTCGATGTCCGAGACCAGTCCGGCCCCCGCGAAAATGCCTTCGAAAAGATCATGGCTGAGCAGCGAAGAATCCGGCACACGATCGGCCAAGGCGGCTTCAAAGGCATCCACATCATAGATCCCCTTGCCGGCATAGGACCCTTCAGCGAACAGATCCTGGTAAACGTCAGATACTGCCGCCGCATAGGAGTCGATGCCGTTCATGCTGGAAAATGTTCGCTGGTAGAGCGATCCCTCGCGCCCCACCGGCAAGGACGGCGTTACCCGCGGCTGCATGACGGCATAGCCTTCGACAACCCGACCGGCCTGCTTATCAAACAGTGGACGGTTTAAGGGATGCGCCATCTTGCCGATCAGGCGGCGCACGGTGTCGCGAGGAAGACGGGTATCCGCGTCTAAAGTCACCACATAGCGGATGCCGGACGCCACGGCCGGCGGTCGCCCGTCGATGTCGACGTAAGAGGTGTCGGTGGCACCGCGCAACAACCGGTTCAGTTCATGTAATTTACCGCGTTTGCGTTCCCAGCCGAGCCATCGCTGCTCGCCTTCACTCCAGACCCTCCGCCGATGGAGAAGAAGAAAGCGGCTGCCGCCGGGGGCAGGACCATGGCGCCGGTTAAGCCGGGCGATGCCTTCCTCCGCCAAATTGAAAAGGGGCGTATCCAAGGGTGTGGTCGCACTGTCGGCGTCGCCCCAATCGGATAGCAGAGCAAAGGACAGATCCCCTTCGGGGCTGGCGAGAAAATGAACCTCAAGACGCTCGATCTGTTCTTCGATCGCCTCGGCCGAGGTCAGCAAGGTTGGGACCGCAACCAGGGTGCGTAATTCGGAAGGAATGCCGTCCTTAAGCCATAACGCCGGCAGAAAACGGGCGCCAAAACTCCATATGGCGGCACGGTTCACTAAGGCAACGGCAAGATCAATGGCGGGTATGGCGCCGACACTGCCGAGCAAGCAGATCCAGGGGGCATCGATGCCAAGTGCCGCTAACAACAGTAAAGGCGCCGACAACAGACCGCCGCTGCTCACTGCGACGGCGGTCGCATAGCCGCCGATTCCCACCGCCTTGTTTAAACGCCAGGCCCACCCCGCCAAAGTCGGCCGATAGCCTACAACCGATTCGAAGGCCCGCCGACCGCCACCGATAAGATGGTAGCCAGGGTCGGCCGCCCGACCCGAGGCGGCTTTTGCCGCGAGAACCGCCCACCTAGCAATTTCAGTTTCGCTTTGAGGCGAATGACGGGCCAGATCTTCAATCGCGCTGCGATAAAGATTGCGGGTGCGGAAATCCATCAATTGATAGTCGCTGCCATCGGACAGCAAGCCGTCGACCAGGCTGACGCTTTCCACCAGATCGGCCCAATCAACATCAGAAATATGGCGCATGCTGGTGATGATGTTGCGCACCGTAACACTGGTGGCACCCAACATCTGATGTTCATCCCGAACCAGGCTATCGGCTGTCGCCCCTTGCCGCACCAGTCGCTCATCGAGCCAGGTCAAGGCCGGGGTAATCCGCGGGTCCTGATCTCGTAACCGATAGACCAATTGCACCGCAAAGGCATCCGACAGCGGGGCCTGCTCATAGTCCCGCAGGACGGCCGGAACCGATTCGCCTGGCAGCCCAC
>DUZC01000035.1 GCA_013349735.1 Rhodospirillaceae bacterium | reverse complement strand
TCGGAATCCAGCAAATCATGTTCGCGGTTGTCCTGGTTTTGGATAACCGCTTCGGTATTTTTCAGGCGGCTTTCAAACAGACCATGCGCCGCAGTGCCGGCGGCGGTACCGCCATAGGCATAGCCGCCCCAGGCGATATAGGCCCGGGCCAGATCGGCGGTTCCCGACCAGCCGCGTTCGTCGATCAAGGCCTGCAGTCCGGCACCATAGGCGCCTGGCTTCGAGCCGAAGACGCGAAAGCCGGCCCGCCTTTGCGCCTCGTCGGCTTGTTCTCCCGCGGCTATCAGCCGCTGGCTTTCCGTCCGGATATGGGCGGCCAGGGGATTGTCGCTGTCCTTTTCCTCCAGCGCGGCGACGGCCCGCACGGCAGAGTCAAAAAGATCGAGAAGCCCGGGAAAGGCGTCGCGGAAAAAGCCCGACACCCGCAAGGTCACATCGACGCGCGGACGATCCAGCACCGTCAGGGGCATGATTTCAAAGCCGGTGACCCGCCGGGAGGCCGCATCCCAGCAAGGGCGTACCCCCATCAGGGCCAGCGCCTGAGCGATATCATCGCCGCCGGTACGCATATTGCTGGTTCCCCAGGCGGTTACCGCCACTGCCTTGGGCCAGGCGCCGTGATCCTGCAGATGGCGTTCGACCAAAAGGCTTGCCGATTTCCAGCCCAAGCTCCAGGCCGCCGGGGTCGGCACCGTGCGGCTGTCGAGGGAATAAAAATTACGTCCGGTGGGCAACACATCCGGTCGGCCGCGGCTGGGCGCGCCCGAGGGCCCGGGGGGAACGAAACGGCCGTCCAGCCCGGTTAGCAGACCCCTCATTTCCGCCGGGCCGCAGGCCTCAACAGCGGGGCGAAGCGTCCCCTCCAGCCAGGCCAGAACCGCCTTCGTATGCAACCAGCCTTGGTCGGCTGGCTGACTGCCGGCGGTCAGCGCCCGGGCCAGTTCCTCCAGCCGTTCCACGGTGTCCCCCACTGTGCGCCAGGGCGGTCCTTCGGCCAGAACGCGCGGACGCGGGCCGGCCCAGTCCTCGGCCAGGGGTGCATCCAGGGGATCAAACCCCAGCTCCAGATCCTTGGCCAAGGCCCGCAGCAAGGACATTTCTTCCGGTTTGGCACCGCGCGGGGCCCGGGCCAAAGCCAGCAGCAGATCGGTCAATTGCTCGCCCGAGGGGGATTGCCCAAAGATGTGCAGACCGTCACGGATCTGCAGTTCCTTCAATTCGCAAAGATGATTATCCAGCTTTTTCAGGGCCTGCTCGGGGCTCTCATCAACGGCAATGCCGCAATCTTCATCCAATCCGGTGCTGCGGGCGAGGGCGACGATTTCCTCTTTCAAGACCTTCAGGCGGCGGGGATCAACCGCCGCGGCCTCGAAATATTCGTCGACCAATTGTTCCAGACGGCGCAGCGGTCCATAGCTTTCGGCACGGGTCAGCGGCGGTGTCAAATGATCGATGATTACCGCCTGGGCCCGGCGCTTGGCCTGGGTTCCTTCGCCGGGGTCATTGACGATGAACGGGTAAAGATGGGGCAAGGGCCCCAGCGCGACTTCGGGAAAACAGGCGGCGGACAAGGCCAGGGATTTTCCCGGCAGCCATTCCAGATTGCCATGTTTGCCCATATGAACGACGGCATCGGCACGAAAATCGTGGCGCAGCCAGGCATGGAAGGCCAGATAGCCATGCGGGGGCACCAGATCAGGGTCATGATAGCTGCGGGACGGATCGATATTGTAGCCGCGCGCCGGCTGGATGGCCACCGCGACCGCGCCAAAACAAAGGATCGACAGGGCAAAGCTGCCGCAGGAAAGCCGTCCCGCCTGGAAATGGGGGTCGCTTTCCGGGGGACCCCAGCGGGCGGTGACGGCGTCCTGTACCGTCTTCGGCAGCGCCTGAAAAAAGAGCAGGTAATCGGGCAGCAGCAGGGTTTCCCGGACCTGCCGATGGCCCCGGGCGAGCAGGTCGTTGGTCGGGCCGCTTTGCAGCAGGGACATCAAAGTCTGGCTGTCCTGGGGTCGGTCGCAGACCCGGTAGCCCTCGGCTTCCAGCGCCGCCAGCACCCCCACCGTCGCGGCCGGGCTGTCCAGGCCAACGCCATTGGCCAGCCGGCCATCGCGGTTGGGATAATTGGCCAGCACCAGGGCAATCCGGCGTTCGGCGGGCGCTTTGCGGCGCAGCCGGGCCCAGCCGGCGGCCAGGTCGGCGGTGAAGGCAATGCGGTCGGCGAGGGGTTGATAGGTGACCAGATCGCATTGGCATTCTTCGTCGCGGCGGCTGGCGGCCTTGAATGAGACAGCCCGGGCGATAATGCGTCCGTCCACTTCGGGCAGGGCGATATTCATGGCGATATCGCGGGCGGACAGCCCGTGACTGCCCGCGCGCCAGGCTTGTTCGCTGCCACCGGAAAAGATCACCTGCAGGATCGGGCAGTCGGCGGCGGCAAAAGGGCCGGCGGCCGGCCGGCCGGGCGCGGCGACCGCGAAGCCGGTGGTGTTGAGGATGATGTCGGGTGGGTTCTGTTCAAGCAATTGGGCGATGGTGTCGGCCGAGACCGCGTCTTTAAGGCTGGTGACGAACAAGGCCAAAACATTGAAGCCGCGGTCCGTCAACGCCGCGGTCATCAGATCCAGGGCCTGGATATTGCCAGCCTGGATCAGGGCGCGATAGACGATGACGACGGCCAGCGGGGCCTGCGGGCGCCAGGATTGTTTAAGCCTGGCCAGACTCTGGTCCGGTGGGTAAATCCCGGCCGGCGGCACCGGGGCCGGTTCGCGCCAGGACTGCGCCAGTCCCAGCAGGCTGGCGGCATAGCGCAGACATTCGACGGCATTGCCCGGTCCGCCCTGGGCCAGATATTGCCACAGGCGATGGGTGACCTCTCCCGGCAGACTGCTCCAGGCGGTAAGCTCGGCATCGGGTTGGTCATCGCCGGGAAGAAAGGCCAGCGGGATATTGTGATCACGGCAGGCCTGGGCCAGCTGTTCGACCCCATAGCTCCAATAGCTGCGTCCCCCCAGCAGGCGCACCACCACCAGCCTGGCCTGGCGGATAACCCCGCTGACATAGCGGTCCACCGACATCGGATGGCCGAGATGCAGCAGATTGGCCAGCCGCAGTTCGAAGCCAGGCACCTGAGTCTTGGCGGCGGCCAGACAGGCCAGTTCACTGTCGGCAGCCGATAACAGCACCAGATCGCCGGGGCTCTGCCCGAGATCGACGGCTTCGGAACCGTCACTGACGCCGCCGGGGGTGGCTGCCAGCAAATGCATGGATCAACCGTTTTCCGGCTCTGCCGCGGCCAGGCCGGCGGTGATTGCGGGGCGGTCCAGGCCTTTCAGCCCGATCACCACCAATTGCCCGCTGCGCGCTTCGCCCGGGCGCCAGGGACGGTCATAATAGCTGCTGACCCGACTGCCAACCGCCTGGACGACGTGACGCATGTCCTTGCCGGCGACGGCGACAAAGCCCTTTAGCCGCAGAATATCATGGGCCGTGATGATCTGGCGCAGACGTTCGCCCAGGATCTGGGGGTCGCGCAGAACCGGCATGGCAACGGCAAAGCTGTCGAAATCGTCATGGTCATGGCCGGCTTCGTTGTCATGGCTGCTGGGTCGGGCCTGTAAATCATCCTCGGCCGCGGCCCCAAGTCCCAACAGCAGCCGGCTGTCGACCACGCCATGCCGGGTGGTCAGCAGCTTTACCCCGGGTCGCAATCGGGCCCGCAGGCGGCCCTCCAACAGCGCGACAGTGTCGTCGGTCAGCAAATCGGCCTTGTTCAGCAAAACCAGATCGGCGCAGGCCAGTTGGTCGTCGAACACTTCTTCCAGGGGATTGTCATGATCGGGGCGGGCTTTCTGTTCGGCCGTCGAGGTAAAACGGCCATCCAGCCAGGCCGGACCATCGACCACGGCGATCACGCCGTCCACCGTTACCTTGGACCGGATATCCGGCCAATCAAAGGCTTTGACCAGCGGTTTGGGCAGGGCCAGCCCCGAGGTTTCGATCAGGATATGCTGCGGGGGATGCGGCCGGTTCAGTAATTTTTCCATGGTTGGCAGAAATTCATCGGCGACGGTGCAGCATAGACAGCCATTGGCCAGTTCGATGATGTCCTCTTCGCCGCAGCCGGCGGTGGCACAGTCAGCCAGCAAAGAGCCATCGACGCCGATATCCCCAAATTCATTGACGATCAAGGCGATGCGCAAGCCATCGGCATGGGCCAGTAAATGGCGCAGCAAAGTGGTTTTCCCAGCGCCAAGAAAACCGGTAATAACGGTGGCCGGGATACGGGCGAAGCGGCTCATTTCAAATCTTTCAGGAACAAAGGCAGGCCAGCGGCGATGAATAGCACGCGATGGGCGCGGGCGGCCACCGCCTGATTCAACCGTCCGGCATGGTCGCGAAAAGCGCGGGCCAGCGCATTGTCCGGGACGATACCCAGCCCGACTTCATTGGCGACCAGGACCAGCGGGCCCGGCATGGCCGGCAAAGCTTCCACCAGCCGGTCAATGGCTTCGTCGACAGCGAGGCCGGCCAGCATCACATTGCTCAGCCAAAGGGTCAGACAATCGACCAGGATGGGTTGTCCCGGGCGGCTATGCAGCGCCAGTGCCCCCACCAGATCCACCGGCTCCTCGACCGTCGTCCAGGCGGGGCCGCGGCGGCGCTGATGGCTGCGGATGCGCGCATTCATTTCGTCGTCGGCCGCTTCGGCGGTGGCCAGATAAATCGGTCCGGTGGCCGTGGCCATCAGCGATTCGGCATAGGCGCTTTTTCCGGAACGGGCACCGCCGAGAACCAGGGTCAGAGCAGGGAGCATAAGGGATCCTGTCGGGGCGGAAAGGTCTTTGACTCTGGCGTTTGTAGCCTCCCCTAAGGCGACAAGCAAGTTCACAGGCGGATGCGAGAAATGCAGCCCAATAATAACAATAATATAATTATGGTTATTAAAATCCATGACTAAAATAAGGGAACTCTAGCCAAACCTCATCAAACTGTGCTTTTCTAACGGTCTTTACATCTTCAGGAGATGGCCGGTTCACCCTGGCCAGGACGCATCATGACGCACAGAGCATTGGTCACCGGCGGTGTCGCCGGGATTGGCGCGGCTATCGGCAAGGCCTTGGCCGCCAACGGAGTCGAAGTCATCGCCGTCGATATCGCTGCCGACAAAGTTGCGCAATATACCAAGGATAGCGGCATCGCCGCCTATGCCATGGATATCGCCAATTTCGAGGAAGTGCAGAAAGTCATCTCCGAAATCGAAGCCAAGCATGGCCCGATTGACATTCTGGTCAATAATGCCGGCATTACCCGGGACGGCATGCTTCATAAAATGGATCGCAAGGCGCAATGGGATGCGGTGATCAATGTTAATCTCAGTGGGGCCTTTAACACCACGCGGGTTCTGGCGCCGGCGTTCCGCGAACGCGGCTGGGGACGGATCATCAATATCTCTTCGATGAATGGTCAGAAAGGGCAGTTGGGGCAGGCCAATTATGCCGCCGCCAAGGCCGGGCTGATTGGCTTTACCAAATCGGTGGCCGCCGAATTCGCCGCCAAGGGGGTTACCGCCAATTGCGTCGCGCCGGGCTTTATCCTGACCGATATGACTAAGGCGATGCCGCCGGATATTTTGGCCGCCGAGGCCAAGAAAATCCCGGTTGGCCGGCTTGGCCAGCCCGAAGATATTGGCGCGACGGTGGCATTTTTGGCCAGTGAACAGGCCAGCTTCATCACCGGTCAGGTGATTGCCGTCAATGGCGGTCAATATATGTAGCGGCTAGCCAGGAACTTATCCCGGCTGCCAGTTGACGCCCACCACCCGCCATCCGCTGACCAGGCTATCGAGTCGGGTCAGCGATAGCGGTTCGACGACAAAAGAAAGCGCTTTTTCCGCCGGAATCGCCAAGGCCCCCGCCAGGGCGGCGCGGATGGTTCCGGCATGGGCGACGGCGATGATGTCGCGCCCCGCATGCTGTTGAGTCAGGCGGGCAATCGCCTCGCTGACCCGTTCGACCATCAGGGCAAAACTTTCTCCGCCGGGCGGGGCGGTAAGCGCCGGGTTCTGCCAGAATTCCGGTAGGTCGGGGTCCTGGATGGCGGCCAGTTCCTTCCAGGTCCGGCCTTGCCAGCGGCCAAAATGCTGTTCCATCAGGCCCGGTTCGATCAGCGGCGGCGGCAGAGCCAGGCCCGCGGCTTCCAATGCGCCGATGGTTTGGCCACAACGCATCAGGCCGCTTTCGATCAAAACGGCATTACGCGGCAGACGGTCGGCCAGCGTGGCAAACCAGGCCTCGTCGGAAATATCGCAAGGCAGATCCAATTGTCCGCTGATCCGGGATTCGGGGTCAGGAATCGGCGCATGGCGCAACCACCACCAGCGGGTTACCTCGCTCGCACTCATGGGCCGCCAACCGCGGCGAGCAGAACGGCGGTTTCCGTCACTTGCTGCACGGCGCCCAGCACATCGCCGGTTTGACCGCCGATCTGGCGTCTGGCCAGCAGGGCCAACAAAAAAGCCGCCGTCAAAGCCGCCAGAACAACGGTCAGGCTGCTGGCAACCGGCAAAAGCAGGGCGGTGACGACCAAGGCCAGCAGGACGGCGATGGTGGCGGTGCCCGGGCTCGGTCTGCCGGCACCGGCGCCAAGACCGTTGTCTCGGGCCGGGGGCAGCCCCAGCATCACCAAAGGAATAACGGCGCGGGACAGACAATGGGCGACCAGCAACCCCACCGCGACGCGTCCCGGCTCGGCCAGGGCGCTTAAAGCGCCGCCCCGCAGCAACAGGCCCAGAACCAGGGCCAGAACACCATAGCTGCCCAGCCGGCTGTCCCTCATGATGGCCAGCTTGGCCGGCTTGTCGGCGCCGCCGCCGAACCCGTCAGCGATATCGGCCAGCCCGTCTTCATGCAAGGCGCCGGTCAAAGCGATACTGGCGGCCAGGGCCAGCCAGGCGGCCGGGACCGGCCCTAAAAACCGAAAGGCCGCCCCGTAAACCAAGGCCGACACCCCCCCCACCACCAATCCCGCCAGGGGGAACAGGCGCATCGAACGGGCCAATCGGTCGGCGGGCATTTCGCGCAGAGCCGGCAAGGGCAGGCGGGTCAGAAAGGATAAGGCCAGATGCAGATCATCCCGCAATTGCCTGGCCAAACCCACGGTTGTTTCCGGCATTGTTTTGGCTTTGATGTCTATCGGCGACGGCGGAAGCTGCCCTTCTGGCGCTGAATTTCAGCGGTCAGCAGGGCTTCGACATGGCGGCCCTGGAACAGGGTAATGCCGGTGGCCTGGCCGCAATCGACGGCATCCTGGGCGTCACAGCGGCAAAGAATGGCCCGGGACGGACCGCAGCGATGAACATAGTCCAGGAGCGGGCTGCCATTGGGTAATTTGCCCGTGGCCATAGCCGGGTCCCAGACCAGCTTGACCAGATCGATCCCCAAGCGCTCGCGGTCGACAAAGGGGGCCGACTCTAAATTGACGCCGTCGATACAGATGCGATAGCCGCGATCATGCGCGAAGTCGCGGGCGAAAAGAAACGCGCCAAGATCGGCGAAGATATCCACCTTTTGCAATTCCAGCACGATGGTGCCGCGCATGCTGGCCTTGATATTGTCGTCAAAGGTCAGGAACTCGTGGGACAGAAGGGTCTGGACATTAAGATTGATACTGACATCCCCGGCGACGGTCCGGTCATCATGTTTGTTCAGCAAAGACAAAACCCTGCGGTCCAGGGTCTCGGTCAGTTGCTGGAACAGCCAGGGGCTGGACGCCAGATTGACATTGGGCAGCAGGGTTTCGCGCAGATCGGCGATCGAAATGAATAATTCGTGGAAAACCGGTTGCGGCGGCGCTTTGCCGACCATGGCACAGACCGCCTGGCGGCGCATCATATTGGCCAGATCGGCGCGGACCAGCGCTTCCTCCATTTTCGCCAGCATCATCGGGGTCAGCGGTTCACCCCGCTTCTGTTGGCGCGGCATTTGCTGTTCTACCAGCCCCTGGGCGAATTCCTGGGTCCGCCGCTGACGTTCTTCATTCAGCATGCGCTGGGCGAAATGCAGCAGCGAATCATAGTCGCGTTCCAGCAAGAACCAGTCGGTGAAAGTACTACCTTCGCGATCGTCGCTGGCCAGGGCGGGATCGTCGCTGAACAGAAAACGCAATTTAACGATGCCGGCCTCGACTTCCTCGAGCGCGGCTTCCTTGAAAATGAAAATGATGTCGGCATTGGACAGGGCAAAGACCTGTCCTTTAAGCTGTTTGACCAGGGTTTCAAAGGTTGCGGCGGCGATGCGCACGTGATGTTCGCGGCGGTTGACGGCCTGCAGAATCGACAGGCGGATCAGCACGGCCCTGCGGCCACGGCGATGGCGTTCCAGTTTGTGGATATATTCCAGCAACAGATTCTCGCCGCTGGGCAGACGCTGGGCGATCATTTTCTGCCGTTCGGTGGCGGCGCGATCACTGGGGCTGAAGGCCATTACAGGGTCTCCTGTCGCTGCTTCGGCCGGGCGACACGCATGACCGGGGACGAGTCCAGCATCTGATTATTGCCACAGTCATTGCGCAGCGGTCCGGTCACCACTCCATGGCGCGAAATACATTGGGCCAGTGTACAGGCCGCCGCCTTGTCACAGCCATGCATGGTATAAGCGGCCAGCATGGCATCAACATGACGGCCCTGGAAGCGGCTGATGCCCTGGTTCATCCCCCAGGTGATGGCGGCTTCGGAATCGCAGCGGGCCAGCAAAAGCCGTTCCGGCGCCACCGGCATCAGGGCCGCTGCCACCGCGTCGCCATGTTCGGCCTCGCGCATTTCCGGGCTCCAACTGATTTTGTGCAGATCCGCGTCGAACTGACGTAAATCCATCAGGCGCAGGGTCAGTTCATTCAGCCCGTCAATCGCCACCAGATGGCCCTTTTCCCGCAAGGACTCGCGCGCCGCATAATAACCGCGGCTGTCAGCCAAGACATCCAGCACCTGGAGCTCGACCGAAACCCGGCTGTCGGGCGGCAGACTTTTCTCGAAATCGGTAAAGGATTTGGTGGCGACCGCGCTGATATTGAGATTAAGGCTATAGGTCGGCGGGCGCTGGGTCAGTTTCAGGCTTTGCAGGGCACCCAGCATGCGAAAATCCAGGGTCTGGCTTAAATGCTGAAACAGCCAGCGATTGCCCAAAAGATTGATGTCCGGCGCCAGAGCCTTTTGCAATTCCGACATGGCGATGAAGAATTCCTGAAACAGCACCTCGGCATTGCCCTGATGGGTAATGGCAATAGCGGCCTGGCGACGGATCAGTTTGGCAATATCGATGGTGGCGATCCGTTCCAGGACGGTTCCCAAGCTCTTCGCATCGAGATTATTGATTTCTTTGGTGACGATGGCTTTAGCCTTTTGCCGCCGCTGCGCTTCGCTGGCGGCTTTTTGGCTTACCGCCAGAAAAGCCTCATATTCCAGGCCCAGATCATACCAGGTACAGAAATTATCGCGGCCATCTCCGCTGTCGGCATAGGTCAGCGGGTCCTTTGAGAACAGGGCCCGCAGCTTAAAGATCATATTTTCGACGTCGGTAGGATTGGGGTCCTTGACCATGAAGACAATGTCAGAATTGCCCAACAGAAACATTTGGCCACGATAGGCATTGACCATCGGTTCCAGCATGCGCAGCGCGATGCGGATATGGCCTTCCTGGCGGTTGGTCGGTCTTAGCGCCGACAGATGCACATGCACCGCCAGTCGCCCGTCGCGAATCCGGGCGATCCGTTCAGCGGCATCAAGCAGCAGCTTTTCCTGCGTGACGATTTCTGGGCCGGGCGCGCCCGCCATAGGAAAATTCATGAACCGCCTTTCCACCCCCCGATGCCGCTTTCCACGGCTAGCCTTAATTTAAATCATTATCCCTGCAAGTGAAAACAATTGGTTAGGAAAACTATTCTTGTTCTCCGCCGCGTAGGCGGCGTTGGCGCATTGAGCGCCCGCGCGATAATTCGCGCGCAAGCCCAGCGGGCGGAGCCCGCGCCCGGCGTTTGAGGGGTGGCAAGGCCATATTTTTCGCGTACGCGGCGTTGGCGCATTGAGCGCCCGCGCGATAATTCGCGCGCAAGCCCAGCGGGCGGAGCCCGCGCCCGGCGTTTGAGGGGTGGCAAGGCCATTAAACTGCATGCATTTTTATTGCATGCTTCTCCCCGTTGGGTTAGCCAGAACCTATGACTGATCAATCTGCTCTTGCCGCCCGCATTCCCAGCCTGGAAGGCCGCTCGGTGCTTTGCGTCGGGGATGTCATGCTCGATCGCTTCGTCTATGGCGAAGTGGAACGCATTTCGCCCGAGGCGCCAATCCCGGTTTTGCGGGTTTTGCGGGAAGTCGCCATGCTGGGTGGCGCCGGCAATGTGGTTCGAAATTTGGTGGCCTTGGGGGCGAACCCCCATTTCGTCGCGGTGGTCGGTGACGATCTGGCGGCCCGTGAGGTGACCCGTCTGGTCGGCGAACATGCGGCGGTCGATCCTTTACTGATCGTCGAAAATGACCGTCAGACCACCATTAAAACCCGATTCTTCGCCGGGGGGCAGCAATTGCTCCGGGCAGACCAGGAAACCTTGGTGCTGCCCGGCGCCGGGGTCCAGGGCCAGATCCTGAAGCAAGTGGCGACCTTGCTGGCAAAGGTCGATTTGGTCGTGCTGTCCGACTATGGGAAAGGCGTGCTGACGCCCACCTCCTTGCCGGCGCTGATCGCTTTGGCCAAGGCGGCGGGGCGTCCGGTGATCGTCGACCCCAAGGGGCGCGATTACGCGGTTTATGCCGGAGCGACGCTGGTCACCCCCAATCGCAAGGAATTGCAGGAAGCCACCGGCATGGCCGTGGCCAGCACCGAGGAGATCGTCGCCGCGGCCCGCAAAGTGATGGCGGACTGCGGCATCGCTAATGTGCTGGTGACCCGTAGCCAGGATGGCATGAGTTTGGTCCTGGAGGACGGCTCGACCCATCATCTTCCCGCCGAAGCCCGTGAAGTTTTTGACGTCTCGGGGGCCGGTGATACCGTCGTGGCCACCATGGCCGCGGCCATGGCCGGCGGGCTGCCCTTGTTGGATGCCGCGCGTCTGGCCAATGTGGCGGCGGGCATTGTCGTCGGCAAGGTGGGCACCGCGGTGGCCTATGGTTCGGATCTGGTGGCGGCGCTGCATCATTCCGATCTGGTGGCCGGCGAAGCCAAGGTGCTGACGGCCGATGCCGCCATCGAGCAACTCGAACGCTGGCGGCTGAAGGGCTACCGCATCGGCTTTACCAATGGCTGTTTCGATTTGCTTCATCCGGGCCATGTCTCATTGCTCGAACAGGCCAAGGCCCATTGCGACCGCCTGGTGGTGGGGCTGAACAGCGACCAGTCGGTCAAAAGGCTGAAGGGGCCCAGCCGGCCGGTTCAATCGGAAGCGGCGCGGGCCACCGTGCTGTCCTCTTTGGGCAGTGTGGATTTGGTGGTTGTGTTCGACCAGGACACGCCACTGGACTTGATCACCCGCCTGCGTCCCGATCTTTTGGTCAAAGGGGCGGATTACGCGGTGGCACAGGTGGTGGGGGCTGATTTGGTTCAGGGCTGGGGCGGCAAAGTCATTCTGGCCCAATTGGCCGAAGGCCACAGCACCACCGCCACCATTGCGCGGATGAACCAGTAAGTGGCGACGCTTGTGGGCAGGCCCAAAGCCATCGTGCTGTTGTCGGGCGGCCTTGATTCGGCTACCTGTCTGGCCTTGGCGCACAGCCAGGGTTTTGCGCCCATTGCCTTGTCCTTTCGCTATGGCCAGCGCCATCAGATCGAACTCGAGGCCGCTGCCCGTGTCGCCCAAGCCTTGGGGGCCAGCCGCCATGTTGTGGTCGATATTGATTTGCGCGCCTTTGGCGGTTCGGCGCTGACGGCGGATATCGCAGTCCCCAAAGATCGGTCTGATCTGGCCATGGCCGAGGGGATCCCGGTGACCTATGTGCCCGCGCGCAACACCATCTTTTTGTCTTTCGCGCTGGCGCTGGCGGAAACCGAGGGGGCGTTCGATATTTTCATCGGCGTCAATGCTATTGATTACAGTGGCTATCCCGATTGTCGGCCGGCTTATATCGAAGCCTTTGCCCATATGGCCAATCTGGCCACCAAGGCCGCCGTCACGGACCAGCGGGCCTTGACGCTGCACACGCCTTTGATCCATTGCAGCAAGGCCGAGATCATTCGCACCGGTCTTGCCCTGGGGGTGGATTACGGCATGACCATCAGCTGTTATGACCCCTTACCCGGTGGCAAGGCCTGTGGACGGTGCGATGCCTGTCATTTGCGGCGCAAAGGCTTTGAAGCGGCCGGGCTGGTGGATCCTGGCCCGCAATAACGCGCGCTTTGGGCGGTGCGTCCTGCTGTTTGGCCTGCTTTTGCTGGCCGCCTGTCAGACGGCGCCGCCACCCCCGCCGCCACCGCAGGATCCTTTTGCCGCCTGTCTGATGGATTTAGAGCAAAGGCGGATCGTTTTTCAGCGGGTGCCCGATTGGCAGACCAGCGATGGGTGCGGCATCCAGGGTGCGGTAAAAGTGACCGCGTCGCTGATCCCCTGGAACCGTTCGCTGCTGCTGTCCTGTCCGCTGGCCGCCAAAATTAACGAATTCGAGGCGACGGCGGTGCAACCGTTGGCCCAGCGCTGGCTAGGCCAGCGGGTCAAGCGCATGCTGAATGCCGGAAGCTATGACTGCCGTGGCCAAAGAGGCGACCATCCGGACCGTCTGTCCGAACATGCGCTGGGGCGGGCTATCGATCTGACCGGTTTTGAATTAGAGGATGGCACCAGCGTCTCCATTCGTCATGACTGGGCCGGAAACGGGGCCAAGGCCCGTTTTCTTCATCACTTGGCCGGTGCCGCCTGCAAGATCTTCAATATGGTCATAACCCCCGATGCCAACGCCTTGCATCACGATCATTTCCATCTGGATATCGGCCCCTACAAGGCCTGCAGTGTCGCCACCAGGCCAGAGGCTAACTAATGGCCATGGCACAGCAGCTTGGGTATCAAGACACGGATTTAGCGGATGAG